>DIYZ01000224.1:31271-33471 GCA_002427845.1 Chloracidobacterium sp. UBA6041
TCAACCAGTTGCTGTGCCGCCCACTGGGCTGTCGGGTGCTCCGTCACATTGAAATGCAATACTCGGCGCCGGTCGTGGCGTAGCACTACCAAACAGAATAAAACCCGAAACGTCGCTGTTGGCACAATGAACAGATCAACTGAAGCTATTTCATTGAGGTGATTCGCGAGAAATGTGCGGCGCGTTTGTGATGGTGGCTGACGACGTCGAGGCATCAATCGCGAAATACTCCGTCCAGAGATGTTGATCCCCGTTTCAGGACTGCCAGTTGCTGACGCAATGCCAGAATGATATCTTCCAAGGGGTTGTTTCGAACTACTATGAGTCTACATTTCAACCAATCACTCTTATGCCGCCCTGAGATATCGGTGATCAATCGTTCGGCATATGGATTCTGCCACGGCGATCGCGCCGCCGTGACAACTTCTTCAATTCCCATTCCAGCAACCCGCAGGCGAAAAAGTTCTCCATAGATGGAATCGCGATCTCTCAGCAGGAATCTTGGCGTTGTCTCTTCAGGAAAGGCTTCAATGATCTGCTGTGGGTCCAGAAGGCTGTCGGATGGGCCATCACATTGAAATGGACCTCCTGCCTCCTGTCATGAAGCAACACAACGAAGCCGTACAAGACATTGAAGATGTTCAAAGATCGTGCACGGAACTCAATCCGGGTTGCTGAGCAAATGCCCACATAAGGTTTCTCGTGGAAGAGCAGCAAGGAAACGCGCGAACCGAGCCCAAAATTTTGTCCAACGTGCTGGACGTCCCGAGGTTTTAGCAGGATTTAACTTGAACAAAGGAAGCGGTGCATTATGATAGGTTAACCGTTACTTATTCGGCTCTGACATAAATCATGGAACTAGCTCCAACCGCTCATTGCGTGCTATTCAGATTAGGTCTCGCCAAGAAGGCCTGGCCGCGATGAGCCTAGAACGGCTTGGCATCGAGGTGTTACACCCCAACATGCTCGGTTGTGAAGATTGTTTGAGGAAGTCACAAGTTGCCATCAGATCACCTTCATGATTCAAGACTGACTCTTACGCCGTTTGAAGGGAAACCTTTAGGCACGAGCTATGTGATAAACGGGGGCCTTTACTGAATGCATTGAGTGTCTGTAAGGCAGTGGTCACGCCTAAGAATCTTTCTCAATCGATATAAGACTCTGAAATGGCCTACTTTGCTTATTATTGATAGCAAGTAATGGCAAGTATTAGTTTGCAGAACTAAATAACGCGACTCTCTGAGGTTTGAATCTCGCTATGAAACCTGTTGATTGCCCCGGCTCCCCAAAGCCGAAGGGGCCTTTTTCATATGGAGTCATCTCTCAAGGCTTTGTCTTTGTGTCCGGGTTAGCGTCAATTGATCCGGCTACAGGTGAGTTTCAATTAGGAGATATACGGCACGAAGCTGAATTGACGCTGCTGAATATTAAGCGAGTTCTAGAGGCTGCCGGAACGGACCTCGATCATATTGTCAAATGTTCGGTATATCTCAAGGACATTAATGATTTTGCTGCCTTGAACGAGGTTTACGAGAAGTTCTTTCCCCACGAGTCAAAGCGGCCGGCGCGGGTGACGGTGCAAGCTGTGCTCGGAAGCGATATTAAAGTCGAAATAGATGCTATCGCAGAATTGCCAGGATAGGAGTTTTTGACGATGACAGATCAGCAAAAGTCATTACGACTAGGTGCGATTTATCCTGATGACGCTTGGGTAGATATTGAGGCTCAAGCGTTGGTGGATGAGTTCCGGCGCTTTTTACCGGCGGAGGTAGAGTTGATTTCGGCGGCGACTTACGTTCCGGCAGTTGATAACACAGCGAGTCTTGGAGTGGCGCTTGCTGAAAACGGTGACATCGAAGTGGCAGCCCACAGGCTTATGCCTTATCAACTCGATTGCTTTGCTTATTACTGCACGAGTGTCAGTTTTATACGTGGCCCCGGCGGCGATTTGGATATCTCCCGGCGCGTTACCGAGGAGACGGGAAAGCCGGCGACGACGACCAGCACCGCGATGATCGAGGCGCTGCGGGCACTCGACATCTCTCGTGTCTCTCTCGCTAGCCCATATCTGCCGGATGTCGAACAGAGGTTCGTCGAGTTTTTCGAGGCTCATGGTGTAAACGTGGTTAGGAGTCTCTCGCTTTGCCTTGAGCGCGGTCACTCGCTTGTGCTTCCCGAAGATATACGGCGGTTGGCGGAA
>DIYZ01000224.1:33684-34131 GCA_002427845.1 Chloracidobacterium sp. UBA6041
AAGATATACGGCGGTTGGCGGAAGCCGCCGATGATCCAGCAGCGCAAGCGGTTTTCGTTGGATGTACGGGCCAAAGACTTGCACAGCATCTAAACGCGATGGAAGCCCTTCTCGGTAAACCCGTTTTGACGGCCAATCAAGTGACTTCCTGGCACGCCCTTAAGCTGATGGGCCTCGATCCACAAATCGAGGGGCGCGGGCGTTTGTTTGCGAGAGCACAGTCTGTGCCCATTTAGCGTTCTATCAATCACCATCCTGAAGTTGGATTGTAGTCGAGATCGCGAACGCTATTTGTGCAGTGATTAATTCACCGAGGATATGCTTATGAGCACAAAAAGATCGTCAATAGCTATTTCCGCATGTAAGAGTGGATTTAAGGTCAGTCGCGGTGCAGGAGGTTCACTACAAGGCCTGGAGGTAGACTTATCACTTCTGCCAGATCACGGT
>DIYZ01000219.1:0-26117 GCA_002427845.1 Chloracidobacterium sp. UBA6041
ACAGACGTAACGGGAGTGGCGACGCTGCCGACGGGAGTGGAGATGGTGATGCCCGGCGACAACGTGGCGATGGAGATTGAGTTGATAGCGCCAATCGCCATGGAGAAGGGGTTGCGCTTCGCTATTCGCGAAGGCGGCCGCACGGTGGGAGCCGGAACCGTGTCGGAAGTTGTTGAATAGGAGTTAGGTCTTGGGTCTTTGGTCCTAGGCTTTGGGCCTTGGGCCTTTGATTTCCGAAGACCAGAGACGAAAGACCAAAGGCCAACGAAAAATGCTCAACGAAAAAATCAGAATCAGACTGAAAGCCTACGATCACCGCGTGTTGGACCAGTCCACGGCAGAGATTGTGGAAACAGCGAAGCGCACGGGCGCGCGCGTGGCCGGCCCGATACCTTTGCCCACGGTAAAGAATAAGTGGACCGTGCTTCGCTCGCCTCACGTGGACAAGAAATCGCGTGAGCAGTTTGAAATCAGAACGCACAAGCGTCTGATGGACATTCTTGACCCCACGCCGCAGACGGTTGACGCGCTGATGAAGTTGGATCTTCCAGCCGGCGTTGATGTGGAGATCAAGGCGTTCGGCCGGCAGTGAGGCTTGCAGTTCAGAGTTCAAGCTTTAGCTTGCTGTTGCAAAGCACAGCCTAAAGGCTGAACTCTAAACTCCTTGAATGACAGTCGACGATTTGAAATTGGCAATCGGAAATTGGCAATTGGAAATGAACCCATGATTAACGGAATCATCGGAAGAAAAATCGGCATGACGCAGATATTTGCGGAGGACGGCATGGTTACGCCGGTCACCGTGATTAAGGCTGGGCCATGTGTGGTTGTGCAAAAGAAGTCCGCAGCCGGAGCAGATGGCTACGATGCCGTTCAGGTTGGTCTGGTTGATGAGAAACCACCGAAGTTGAAGAACGTGACCAAGCCAATGCGCGGCCACTTTGAGAAAACCGGTGGCGGAATTCCGCCGACGCGCATTCTCAAAGAATTTCGTTTGGAAGAATCTTCAGGCGAATTGAACGTCGGCGACAAGATTCTGGTGGATCAATTTACCGATGGGGATGTAGTCAATGTGGTCGGTAAGTCGAAGGGGCGTGGTTTTGCCGGCACTGTCAAGCGTCACCACTTCAATCGGGGACCAGAATCCCACGGCTCAATGAATGTGCGCGCGCCTGGTTCAATTGGCGCTTCAGCGTATCCTTCGCGAGTTGTTAAGGGCATGCGTTCGTCAGGTCATATGGGAGACGCGCGCATCACGGTCAAAGGATTGACGGTTGCGAGGGTCGATACGGAGAACAATCTCCTGATGATCCGCGGCGCCGTTCCGGGCGCCAATGGAAGCGTGGTGGTGGTTCAGAAGGCTGCCAGGCAGCGAGGAAAATGACCGGTGACGGACGACCGGTGACCGCCATTTGGTTTCGGTCTTCGGTCGCCGGTCCTCGGTCGGCTTGGAGTTGAATTTATGCCTACCGTTAAGGTGCGCAACTTAAAAAACGAAGAGGTTGGCGAGGTCGAATTGTCCGACGCTGTGTTTGGCGCGCCGCTGAATGAGGGCCTGATTCACGCGGCCGTCAGAAACTTCATGGCCAACGCGAGGCAGGGAACGTCAGCCACCAAGACGCGCGGCGATGTTTCCGGCTCCGGTCGCAAGTTGTGGAAACAAAAAGGCACTGGCCGGGCGCGTATCGCATCGCTTCGTTCACCGCTTTGGAAGGGCGGCGGCAATGTACACGGACCACAGCCGCGTGACTGGTCCTACAACATGCCGAAGAAGATGCGCCAGGGCGCATTGCGTTCGGCGCTTTCGGAGCGAGTGCGTGAGGGCAAGGTGACTCTCGTTGACGGCTGGTCGCTTGATAAGCCGAAGACGAAGGAGTTTGTGGCCTCGCTAAAGAATTTGGGGCATGAGGGCAAGACGCTAATCGTTGATTCGTTTGACAACGAGAACCTGATCCTTTCAACGCGAAATGTGCAGAGCACGAAAGTCGTCAACAGTTTTGCGCTGAACATCTATGACCTGCTGTATCACGAGCAACTGATCATCTCCGAGGCGGCCGCGAAGGAACTGGAGCAACTGCTGGGGCCAAAGAAAGAAGCTGCCGCTCCGGATGAACCGGCACAGGAGGAGACGGCTGAGGCGTCGGCAGTGACGTCAGGGCCGGCCAAGCCAAAGCGTACGCGCAAGGCGGTGACGAAGACGGCGAAGACGGCGAAGCCCGCGACGACCGCGAAGCCCAGGCGTAAGAAGGAGGCGGCTTAGAACATGAGAACAGTTTGGGACATTATCAAGTCGCCGGTGATTACCGAAAAGGCTTTGGTTGCTAAGGAAGAATCACAGGATACGGGGCAGTTGTTGACCTTTCGCGTGGATCGCCGGGCAACGAAGCCTGAGATCAAGTCGGCCGTGGAGTCGATTTTTCAGGTGAAGGTAGACCACGTGCACACTATTAATTTCATGGGGAAAATGGCGCGGCGCGGGCGCTTCGAAGGACGAAAGCCGTCCTGGAAAAAAGCCTACGTAACGCTGAAGCAGGGCGAGAAGCCCGTGGATTACGGTGAGTCAATCTAGTTTCGAGTTTCGCGTTTCGCGTTAATAGCGAAGTCGAAACGCGGAACTCGAAACGCGGAACTTTTTAAGCTATGGGAATTAAGAAACTTACCCCAACCTCGCCGGCGCGCCGGTATCAGACTTATCTCACGCGCGATGAGCTAACCGTCGGCGCAGTGCCTGAGAAGTCGCTGCTTGAGCCGAAGAAGCGCATCTCGGGACGCAATAGCCATGGCCGCATCACGGTGCGACGACGTGGCGGCGGTCATAAGCGCTTTTATCGCATCGTTGATTTCAAGCGGGACAAGGAAGGCGTGCAGGGACGGATTACGCAGATTGAGTACGATCCGAACCGGTCAGCGCACATCGCTCTGGTGACGTATGTCGATGGCGAGAAGCGCTACATCATCGCGCCGAGCGGCATTGAAGTTGGTAAAACAATCATGAGTGGCGCGGAAGCCGACATCTTGCCCGGCAACTCGCTGCCGCTGATTAACATTCCGCTGGGCACGCAAATTCACAATATTGAATTGCGGCCTGGAAAAGGCGGACAGATGGCGCGGTCGGCGGGTGCGTTTGCGCAGTTGGTTGCGAAGGAAGGCGATTACGCGCAGCTTCGCATGCCTTCGGGAGAAGTGCGACGCGTGCCGCTGGTTTGCAAAGCCACCATCGGACAAGTTGGCAATATCGAGCATGAGAACGTTTCCTTCGGCAAGGCCGGCAGGTCGCGTTGGAAGGGGATTCGCCCGCACGTGCGTGGTGTGGCGATGAACCCGGTGGACCATCCACATGGCGGCGGTGAAGGAAAGACTTCCGGCGGTCGTAATCCGGTAACGCCCTGGGGCCAGCCAACGCGTGGTTACAAGACGAGAAGTAATAAACGAACGCAGCGAATGATTTTGAAAGATCGAAGAACGAAGTAAATTTCGGAATTCGAAATTCGGATTGCGGATTTAACCAACCGCATTTAAATCCGCAATTCGCAATCCGAAATCCGAAATGGAGCGACATGGCACGTTCAGTTAAAAAGGGACCATTCATCGACGGCAGCATCGTGAAAGCGGTTGAGCGCGTACGCGCCGGCGGCAACCGCCCTCCAGTCATCAAGACCTGGTCGCGGCGTTCAACTATCACGCCGGATATGGTGGGGCTGACATTTGGTGTTCACAACGGCAAACGACACCTGCCGATTTACGTGACGGAAAATATGGTAGGCCACAAGTTGGGTGAGTTTGCGCCCACGCGCACGTTTAAGGGTCATTCGGGCACGAAGGTCGAGAAGGCTACGAAGTTGGCGCCGGCGGCGGCGAAATAAACGTCAATCGTCAATCGCAAATAGACAACGCTTTAGCGATTCACGATTCACGATTCACGAGGTTCAGATGGAAGCGATAGCAAGTGCAAAGTATCTTCGCGGGTCGGCGCAGAAAGCGCGGCTCGTTGTGGATATGATTCGCGGCAAAGACGTCAATCAGGCTCTGGCCATTCTGCGCTATTCAAGCAAGCGTGCTTCGAATTTGATTGAAAAGTGCATGCGGTCGGCGATCGCCAATGCTAACGAAGCGGCGGAAAAGGCGAATGTCGCGATTGACCCTGACGATCTTTGGGTGAAGACCGCGTTTGTTGATCGCGGACCGACTAAGAATCGCCGTCGCGTACGTCCTGCGCCGCAGGGTCGCGCTTACCGCGAGCAGCGGCATTTTTGTCACGTGACGATTTTGCTTTCCAACGATGAGCGGCCTGAGCCCACTAAGGTCAAGGGTAATGGCAAGCGCGGCGGCGCTGCCGCTGCCAAGCCGGCCAAAATCGCGGAAAGTAAGGGTCGAAAGCGCGGTGGCGCCGCGGCAGCACCGCGGGCGAAACGCTTAGCGGCGAAGACCGAGGCTTCTGAAAAGTCAGACGCTGCCGCCAGGTCAGAGGGCGAGAAGAAGGCAGCCAAGCGCGCGGCGAAGAAGAAACTTACGAAGGCAGACGCCGAATAAGATTTCAGAATTGCAGATTTGAGATCTCAAATTTCAAATCTTGGGGTTTAACGCAAAGAACTGGAGAAAATTGTGGGTCAGAAAGTTCATCCCTACGGATTCCGCCTCGGCTATAACAAGGACTGGCACTCGCATTGGTTTGCGAAGAACAAGTATGGCGAGTACTTGTTGGAAGATCTCAGGCTGAAGCGGGATCTGAAACAACGTTTCGCCGGCGCCGGCGTTTCGCACGTAGACATTGAGCGCGCCGCAAACAGGCTCAAGATCATTATCTACACGTCGCGCCCCGGCATCATCATCGGGCGAAAGGGCGCCGAGATCGATAAGCTGAAAACCGATCTATCCGCTAAGACGGGCCGCGAAGTTTTAGTTTCGATTCAGGAGATTCACAAACCTGAACTGAACGCGCAGTTGCAGGCAGAAAAAATTGCCGCGCAGCTCGAGAAACGCATTGCCTTCCGCCGCGCCATGCGCAAGGCCGTGGAAGAGTCGCTACGGTTTGGCGCGCAGGGAATCAAGGTGAAGGTCAGCGGTCGTCTCAATGGCGCTGAAATAGCGCGCAGCGAATGGCATCTGCAAGGACGATTGCCGCTGCACACGCTACGTGCCGACATTGATTACGGTTTGGCGGAAGCGCGAACGACATTTGGCCAGATTGGCGTGAAGGTTTGGATCTATCGCGGTGAGATTCTGGACGCCAGGGCGGCCATGGCGCGCGGTACCGGCTCGGATCCGATTAACGAAACACGCATGGGTGAACGTGAGCGCCGGCCGCGTACTCGACGCGAGCGCGAAGGCGGAGGCGGCTCCGATGGCCGACGCCCGCGTGGGGAAAACGGATAGGAAGTCAGTTGTCAGTTGTTCGTGGTCGGTTGTTTAGGAAAACGCTTATAACGCGCTAAGGATTGCGAACTACTGACTACGGACCACTGATAGCGGGCAGGGATACTAATCATGTTGATGCCGAAAAAAGTTAAGCACCGAAAGCAGATGCGCGGACGCATGACTGGCGTCGCGACTCGTGGCAGCGAAATCAGCTTCGGTGAATATGGGCTCAAATGTTTGGAGCCGGCGTGGATTACGGATCGCCAGATTGAAGCCGCACGTATTGCGATGACGCGTCATATCAAACGCGGCGGCAAGATTTGGATTCGCATGTTTCCCGACAAGCCGGTAACGAAGAAGCCGGCGGAAACGCGTATGGGCAAAGGCAAGGGAGCGCCGGAATACTGGGTTGCGGTTGTTAAGCCAGGCAGGATTCTTTACGAGATTGAAGGCGTCGATGAGAAGACCGCGCGCGACGCCATGCGGCTGGCCGCTCAAAAACTTCCAATCAAAACGAAATTTGTTACCCGCGCGGATCAAGAGGGAGGCGCGATCTAGATATGAAACGCCGCGAGGAGCTGGATAAGTATCACGATCTTTCTGAAGAGGAATTGAAAGCCGAGACGGCTCGTTTGAAAGAGTCGCTCTTCCGTTTGAAGTTTAAGCTGGCGCTCGGTGAGGCGGATGCGGTCAAGCGCATCCGCGAGGAAAAAAAATCACTGGCGCGTCTGCAAACGATTACGCGGCAAAGACGGCCGCAGGCGAGTTAACTGAGACGCGCCACAGTGACGCATTGCGCGTTGGAGAATTATCACAGGCCAATGCCTGTGCTATTGAGTAAAAAGAATGGCAGAAGAGAATCAAGAAATTAGCGATACCGTCTCGACCGAGTCTGCTCCCGAAGGAACTGCGGACACTAACGGCAACAAGCGCGCGCATCGTTCGCAGAAGGTTGGCGCGGTGGTTTCCGACAAGATGCAAAAGACGGTGGTCGTGCGCGTCGATCGCCTGGTGCGCCACACGAAATACCGTCGCTACGTCCGGCGGACGTCGAAGTTCATGGCGCACGACGAACTTGGCGCCACTGTTGGCGACAAGGTGCGAATTGTAGAAACACGGCCGATGTCAGCGAAAAAACGCTGGCGCGTGATTGAGATAGTGCAGAAGGCAGCGAAGTAAAATTTCGAAATTCGAATTTCGAAATTCGAATTTCTGAGGGTGTAGCAATGATTCAGATGCAGACCTCCCTGGAGGTCGCCGACAATTCCGGAGCGCGGCGGGTCGAGATGATCATGCCCATCGGCGGATCGACGGGAAAGATTGCCAGCTTGGGTGACCGGATCAAGGTCACCGTCAAAGAAGCGTCGCCCGATGGGACGATCAAGAAGGGGACCGTTCAGGACGCGGTGATCGTGCGTACACGCAAAGAGGTGCGGCGCAAGGACGGCACCTATATTCGCTTCGATCAGAATGCCGCAGTGCTGATTAAAGAGGACGGCACTCCAATAGGCACGCGCGTTTTCGGTCCGGTGGCCCGTGAGCTGCGCGACAAAAACTTTATGAAAATCGTTTCGTTGGCGCCGGAGGTTATATAAGAATATGGCGGGTACAAAGCGTTCGAAAATTAAGAAGAACGATCAGGTGGCGATTATTGCCGGCCGCGACAAGGGCAAGCGTGGCCGAGTGCTCGAAGTGGCGCCCGCGGTTGGCAAGATAAAAGTCGAAGGCGTAGGAGTGATCAAGCGGCACCAGCGGGCGAACCCACAGAGCAACCGTGGTGGCGGGATTATTGAGAAAGAGGCCTTCATTAACATTTCCAACGTGCAATTGATCGATCCGCAGTCAGGCAAGCCCACACGCGTGAAGTACCAAATTGAGGGTGACGGATCGAAGGTTCGCGTGGCCGCGACCAGCGGGCATTCGTTGGAGAAATAAAGGACCGTAAATAGTAAATCGTAAATGGTGAATAGAAGAGCCTTTCGATCAATTAGCATTTACTATTCACCATTTACCATTCACGAGAAAAAGAGATGCCAGCAAGGTTAAAAGAAAAGTATCAAAAAGAAGTTGCTCCGGCGATTGCCAAGGAGTTTGGCATTAAGAACCCGATGGCCATACCGCGCGTCCAGAAGATCGTTCTGAACATGGGCATGGGCGAAGCGATTGCGAATGCCAAGATACTGGATACGGCAACGGACGAACTTCGCACAATTACCGGTCAGAAGCCTGTTGTGACCAAGGCGAAGAAATCGATCGCCTCGTTTAAGTTGCGTCAGGGAATGCCAATCGGCGTGATGGTCACACTTCGCGGCGATCGCATGTATGAGTTTCTGGATCGATTCGTATCCATTGCGCTGCCTCGTGTGAGAGATTTTCGCGGCGTTTCGCCGAAAGCCTTCGATGGTCGCGGGAATTACACCATCGGGGTGCGCGAGCAACTGATTTTCCCCGAGATCGATTTCAACAAGGTCGACAAATTGCGCGGCATGAACATCTCGATTATTACCACCGCACGAAACGATGAACAGGCTCGTGCGCTTTTGAAGGGACTGGGAATGCCCTTCCGAGCGTGAATCGTAAATCGTGAATCGTAAATGGAAGAAATCTTCCGCGCGGTTCACGGCTAACAATTCACTGGGCAATTACTATTTACGAAACAATGGCAAAAAAATCATTAATTGCGAAATCGCAACGCAAACCGAAATTCGCGGTGCGTGCTTACACCCGCTGCAAACGGTGCGGCAGAGCGCGGGGCTATCTACGAAAATTCAATTTGTGCCGCATCTGTTTTCGCGAGTTGGCGCTACAGGGACAGATTCCCGGCGTCGTTAAGTCTAGTTGGTAGTGTCATTACCGATTTTCAATTGCCGATTTTCAATTTTGGATTTCAATCGGCAGTCGGCAATTGGCAATCGAAAATGGAGTTGTTAGATGACTGATCCTATCGCCGATATGTTGACGCGAATCCGCAATGCAATTGCGGCGAAGCATTCGCGCGCTGATATCCCGGCTTCGAAGCTGAAACTTGAAATCGCCCGAATCCTGAAGGAAGAGGGTTATATCAATAACTTTGTATTGAAGGGCGAGGGCCTGAAGCGCACTATTCGCATCTTCCTGCGCTACGATGCGCGTGGCACGTCTTCAATCACGCATCTGCAAAGAGTCTCGCGTCCCGGCCGGCGTGTGTATGTTGGCTCCAGTGAAATTCCCAAAGTGCTGGGTGGGTATGGCGTGAACATTGTTTCTACTTCCAAGGGATTGATGAGTGGAAAAGCGGCGCGCCGTGAAAACATGGGCGGAGAATTGTTGGCACAGATTTATTAACATTGCCGATTGCCAATTGGCGATTTTTGATTAGTCTCCAGCATCCGCTGAGCAGTTTTTAATCGAGATCGCTAGTCGAAAACAAATTGGCAATTGGAAATCGAAAATCGGAAATAAATTATGTCGCGCATTGGCAAGAAAGCGATCACGTTACCCAAAGGCGTCTCAGTGACTATTCACGAGCGTGCGCTGGAAGTGAAGGGACCGAAAGGTAATTTGAAGACTCCGATTCCCGAGGGAATTAGCTTCAAACTCGAAGGCGATGAGTTGCGTGCAGAACGCACGTCGGACGACCTTGCTCCGTTGCACGGTCTCGCCCGGGCGTTGGCGAACAACGCTATCGTCGGCGTAACCGAAGGGTTTTCCCGGCAGCTGGACGTTGTAGGGGTCGGCTATAAGGCCGATGTGCAAGCGAAAAAGATAGTGTTTTCGCTAGGCTATTCGCATCCGATTGAGTTTCCGTTGCCTGAAGGAGTCGAAGCGAAAGCTGAGCGCATGACGACCAAGGGAAGTATTCAGCAGTATCAGACGACGCTGACGCTGACCAGCATCGACAAGCAGAAGCTGGGGCAAGTGGCTGCCGAGATGCACAAACTTCGTAAACCGGACGCTTATAAAGGCAAGGGCATTCGCTACGCCGATGTGCCTATCAAGTTGAAGCCCGGCAAGACAGGAAAATGAGTAAACAGTGAACTGTAAACCGTCGTCCATTTACGATTCACGGTTTACGATTCACGAGGCAAGAAATGGCAAACACGAGCAGAGCAATAGTGCGAGAGGCGATTCATAGACGAATACGCCGCAAGGTAAAGGGTAGCGGCGAGCGGCCCCGCCTGGCTGTTTATCGCAGCTTGAATCATATTTACGCGCAGGTGGTTGACGACCAACTCGGGCAGACGATCGTTTCGGCATCGACTACAGAAAAAGAGTTGCGTGGCTCTACTGGCGGCAATCTTGACGCGGCGCGACGTATTGGCAAAGCAATCGCTGAACGCTCGCTTGAAAAAGGGATCAGCAGTGTAGTCTTTGACCGCGGCGGTTATCTTTATCATGGACGTATCAGGGCGTTAACTGACGCTGCCCGCGAAGCAGGTTTGAATAAAGATGAACTAGCAGCTCAAGCGGCAGAAAACGAAGAAGCAGCGCCTGAACAGGCGGAAGACAAAGTGGAAGAGAAGCCACGTAAGAAAACTAAAAAGCAATGAGACAACCTAAGCAGCGTATCCCGGCCCAGGGGCTGGATCTGAAAGATCAAGTTATCTCCATCAACCGCGTGACGAAAGTTGTGAAGGGCGGTAAGAACCTGTCGTTTGCCGCGCTGGTCGTGGTTGGCGACGAGGGCGGTCACGTTGGGTTTGGAACGGGCAAGGCGCGCGAAGTGCCGTTGGCGATTAAAAAGGCCGTCGAGGCCGCCAAGAAAAGTTTGATTCGGGTGCCCTTGATCAATAACACGGTGCCCCATCAACTGATTGGAAAATTCGGCGCAGGCCGCGTGTTGGTCAAGCCTGCTTCGGAAGGTACCGGGGTAATCGCGGGCGGCGCGGTGCGTGCGGTCATGCACGCTGTAGGCGTGCATGACGTTCGCACGAAAGTTTTAGGCTCGACAAATCCGCACAACGTGGTGCGGGCGACCTTTGACGCACTGCTGCGGATGAAGGATCCCATGGAGCTGGCACGGCTGCGCGGTAAGCAGGTCGAGGAGATTTCGTAAATCGAAAAGAGTAAATCGTCAATAGAACGATTGACGATTTACACCAAAGATTTACGATTTACCATTTGCGAGGTTGTTATGGCGGAGAAAAAAACAAAGAAGAGTGAGCCGGCGGGAACGGGCAAGATTCGTATTCAGTATTACCGCAGTTTTATCGCCACGCCGAAGACTCATAAGCAAATGGTTCGTAGTCTCGGCCTAACGAAGCTCAATCAGATTGTTGAGCGTCCCGATACGGATTCCATGCGCGGTGCGGTCGCGAAAATCCCGCATCTCTTGCGGATTATCGAATAAGGATCTTTGTGCTTGGTGCTTTTTTACTTAGGGCTGCGAGTAGCTCCAAGGCAAAGCCCCGGGCGCAAAGGACAAAGTACAAAGTCCGAAAAAACATCATGGTCTTAAGTCTCAACAATCTAAAACCCGTGAAGGGTTCGGTACACAAGAAGAAGCGCGTAGGAAGAGGACCGGGATCCGGCCTGGGTAAGACTGCCGGCCGCGGCGAGAAGGGCCAGAAATCTCGCTCCGGTTATTCCGCTAAGATTGGTTTCGAAGGCGGCCAGATGCCGCTCCATCGCCGCTTGCCCAAGCGCGGTTTCACCAACATCTTCAAGAAACGTTGGCTCGAGGTCAGCCTGGCGGCGCTTGATCGAGGCTTTGCGGCCAATGAAGAAGTGACGCCGGAGCTGTTGCACGTTCGCGGGATCATCAAGAAGGCGAAGCACGACGTTGTAGTTCTGGGCAATGGAGAATTGTCCAAGCCTCTTCGCATCTCGGCGCATCGTTTCACAAAAAGCGCGCGCGAAAAAATCGAGAAGGCCGGCGGGGCTGCCACCACCATTGTTGCGTCAAGGTAGCTAGTCTGCCTGCTCTTTCGAACTACACAGACTTCAGTCTGTGCCCACACAGGAAACCGTATGGAAAAGTTTTTTGCGGCCGTTCGCAACATGTTCAATGTGCCGGATCTTCGCCGGCGCATTTTGTTTACCCTAGGCATACTCGCCATCTATCGCCTGGGTGCGCATATCGGCGCGCCGGGCATCAATAGAGATCGTTTGGACCAGGTCTGGCGCGACGTTGCGGGCACGCTGCTGGGTGTGTTGGATCTGTTCTCCGGCGGAAACTTCCGCACCATCTCCATTTTCGCGCTTGGCGTAACTCCCTACATCACTGCTTCAATTATTCTCCAGTTGATGACGGTCGTCTCGCCGCAGTTAAAGAAATTGCAGGAAGAAGGCGAGATGGGCCGCCAGAAGATCAACCAGTGGACCAGATATTTGACGGTCGGACTCTCTGGTATTCAGACTTCTTTTGTGGCGCACTGGCTGCAAGTCAACGGAGTGGGCGCGCCCACCTGGGGCTTCCTGCTTACAACCGTACTGACGTTAACAACGGGTACGATTTTTGTGATGTGGCTGGGTGAACAAATAACCGATAGAGGCGTAGGTAATGGCATTTCACTGCTGATCTTTGCGGGTATTGTGATCGGACTTCCACGCGGCGTGCAGCAGGTATTTGAGCGAGTGCGCGGCGGCGACACATTGGAAACGCTCGGCGTTATCGGCCTGGTCGTGGCTATGGTGGCGATAATCGCCTTTATCGTTTTTGTTGAAGCCGCCAGACGCAAGGTTCCGGTTAGTTACGCAAAGCGTCACGTTGGCCGGCAACTCGTGGGCGGTCAGCAAACGGCCATGCCACTCAAGATCAATATGGGCGGCGTGATTCCGGTCATCTTTGCATCGTCAGTTCTTTCAATGCCACAGAGTCTTTTTGCGGCGTTTCCGCCCGATCCGAACCAGACGGGCTCGACGTGGGCAAAAGTTTGGACCTTCTTTCAAACGTTTCATGCCAGCGATCCCTACTACGAATTGATCTATCTTTCGTTGATAGTTTTCTTCACCTTCTTTTATGTTTCAATCGTATTCAATGTTGAAGAAGTTGCTGACAACCTGCGCAAGCATGGGGGCTTCATGCCGGGCATTCGACCGGGCCGAGCTACTGCTGAGTATCTGAATAGTATCCTTACGCGCTTGACTACGGTCGGTGCTTTGTATCTGGCCCTGGTCGCCTTTGTGCCCCAGTTTATGCTAAGCGGATTCAAAGTTGCGCGCTTGCCGTTGATCGGCACCTGGCTCGATTCATTTGTGAGCAGTACTCCGGGTTTATCCTGGATCCCCACGGGCATGGGGTATCAATTTTATTTTGGTGGCACTTCATTGTTGATCCTGGTGGGTGTCGCGATGGATACCGTCGCTCAAATTGAGGCGCAGCTGGTAATGCGAAACTACGAAGGATTCCTCGGCAGCGGCGGACGCCTGCGCGGGCGTCGGGCTTAGTAATGATGAACGCGGAACGATGAACGCTGAATGAAGCTGCTTTCGATTCATGGTTCAGCATTCATCGTTCATCGTTCATCGTTCACTTTATGTATAAGATAATTGTCTTGATGGGTGCGCCTGGTGCTGGAAAAGGCACGCAGGCGCGCTTGCTTCATGAACACTTGAATCTGCCGCAAATCTCTACCGGCGACATGTTTCGCGCGCTGAAGGAAGCGCATACGCCGCTGGCCGCAGAGGTGCGACCCTTGATGGAAGCGGGGCAACTCGTTCCCGACGATGTGACTATCCGCGTGGTGCGCGAGCGAACCAGTCGCGCCGACTGCAAAACCGGCTACATTCTGGACGGCTTTCCGCGGACGCCGGCACAGGCGGCAATGCTTGAGAAACTGGCAGCCGAGCAGGGTAAGAAGATTCAGGCCATTGAAATCGAAGTGCCTCGCGAGCTGCTGGCGAAGCGCATGGTGGGACGGCGAAACTGTCCGGTCTGCGGGGAAATCTACAACATCTATTTTCGACCCCCAAAGAACGATAACGTTTGCGACCTGCATCCCGACACGCAGCTTAATCACCGGGTAGACGACAAAGCGGATACAGTGCAAGCGCGCCTGTTTACTTATGAGGAACAAACTCGACCGCTACTCAATTACTACCAGGGAGCAAATCTGCTGCAGGTTGTTAATGGCACCAGAGAACCTGAGGCTATCTACAAAGACATTGAGACAATCGTGACCAGTGACAGCTGACTAACGAGGGCTGTCGGTTTAACAAGGTCACCTCTGTTGTGGCCGCGTTTATGATTATCGGAAAGTCGAAGAAAGAGATTGAGAAAATGCGTGCCGCCGGACAGCTCGCCGGGCTGGTTCTCAAAGAGCTCCGCAGTATGGTCAGGCCCGGAGTGACTACGCTTGAAATCAATCGCGCAGCCGAACGGATGATCTGCGACGCCGGCGCGCTGCCGACGTTCAAGGGTTATCATGGCTTTCCTTATTCCATATGTGCTTCGGTGAATGAGCAGGTCGTGCATGGTTTTCCGTCGGACTACCAGCTGAGAGAGGGCGACATTTTTTCAATCGATTGTGGCGCCACGCTCGAAGGGTTTGTGGGCGACACCGCGACGACTGTACCCGTCGGAACCGTAAGCGACGAATGGCTGGACCTCGTTCGGATCACCGAGGAGTGCCTCGATCGCGCAATCGAGGAATGCCGGCCCGGCAAACATTTGGGCGATATCGGCGCGGCAGTGCAGGAACATGCCGAAGCTCATCGCTACTCGGTAGTGCGCGACTATGTAGGACATGGCATCGGTCGCCGCATGCACGAAGACCCCCAAATACCGAATTATGGTAAGCGGGGGCAGGGTCCGAAAATAAGAGCCGGATACTGCTTTGCGGTCGAGCCGATGATTAATTTGGGCACCCATTACACGAAGGTTTTGGCAGACGGCTGGACAGTTGTCACACTGGACGGAAAGCCGAGCGCCCATGCCGAGCACACCATCGCCATAACGGAGGAAGGGCCGGAAGTGCTCACAAAAATCGCTCTGTGACGGCTCGCGAAGAAGGTCGCTGGAGAAGGGCTGGCGACGTCCGGGCGACGTCCGATTGAAACCGTAACCCTAACGGCGAGCGCGGCTTGGCAAAGCCAATACGTCGTGCTACTATTTGCAGTTTGTCGGTACAGCCAAAATTCATTCTGAGAGGATATGGCGAAGGAAGAAGCTATAGAAGTTATGGCCAAAGTCCTGGAGACTTTGCCTAACGCTATGTTTCGGGTGGAGTTGGAAGATAACCGACATCAGGTACTTGCGCACATTTCGGGAAAAATGCGCAAGCATTTTATTCGGATTCTCCCAGGTGATCGAGTGTTAGTAGAGTTGTCGCCCTACGATCTAAACCGCGGACGAATTACTTACCGATACAAATAATACAGCCATTAAGAGATTAGAAGGGTTGCCCAATGAAAGTACGTGCTTCGGTAAAAAAGATGTGCGACAAGTGCAAGGTCATCCACCGCAAGGGAGTGGTGCGAGTGATTTGCGTCAACCCCAAACATAAACAGCGACAGGGATAATTCACTTTCGATTTGCTGATCGAAGAGAGAC
This sequence comes from Chloracidobacterium sp. UBA6041, assembly GCA_002427845.1. Lineage (GTDB taxonomy): Bacteria > Acidobacteriota > Blastocatellia > Pyrinomonadales > Pyrinomonadaceae > PSRF01. The sequence continues at coordinate 14,828 of DIYZ01000219.1, forward strand.
TCCCGACGCAAAGATAAACTGGAGCGTATTAACTAAAGATGGCACGTGTAGCTGGCGTAGATCTTCCACCGAACAAAAGGGCCGAGGTCGGACTGACATATATCTACGGTATCGGTCGTTCGCGCGCGAGCTCCATTCTTAAGGAAGCCGCAGTGAATCTTGATACTCGCGTCAGGGATTTGAACGAGGATGAGCTCAGCCGGATCAGGGCAATTCTCGAAGCGCAAGGCGAAATCGAAGGCGACCTGCGAAAGCGCATTCAGATGGACATCAAGCGATTGATGGACATCGGCTGTTACCGGGGCTTGCGACACCGGCGTTCTTTGCCGGTCCGTGGTCAACGCACGCACACAAACGCGCGCACTCGTAAAGGACCAAGGCGCGCAACTATCGCCAAGAAGAAAGCACCAGGGAAGAAATAGTCAGTTGTCAGTTGACCGTGCTCCGTTGTGAACCGCGATTACTGACTCCTGACCATCGACTACTGATAAAGCTATGGCAAAAGCTACTGGAAAGAAGAAAATTTTTCGTAAGAAAGAGAAGAAGCATGTCCCAGTGGGTATTGCCCATGTTGCCGCCTCTTTCAACAACACGATGATATCGATTACCGATTTGGAAGGTAATCTCATCGCGCAATCTTCAGCCGGCGCGCGCGGATTCCGGGGGTCGCGCAAAGGGACGCCGTTTGCGGCGCAGCAGGCGGCTTACGAAGCCGCGAAAAAAGCGCACGAGGCTGGCATGCAGCAGTGTGAAGTTCGAGTTAAGGGACCCGGTGGTGGCCGCGAGTCGGCGATTCGAGCGATCGCGAATGCGGGAATCAGGGTGACGACAATTCGCGACAGTACGCCCATTCCACACAATGGATGTCGTCCGCCGAAGCGCCGGCGCGTTTAAGAGTTTTCGGTTGCCACTTTGCGATTTCGTATTTTGATTAGGCAAACGGCATCAATGATTGGCAGTGAAGTGTAACCTAAAGGATGAAGGGCCAGCGTCAGATTTGAAATTTCAGATTGGAGATCTCAAATTGCAAAAGCGCAGCCTGTAAACTTTTCCGTCGAATTTAGACTGGAGGCAGAAAACAGTTGGCTAGGTATAGAGATGCGGTGTGCCGCTTGTGCCGCCGCGAAGGTGCAAAGCTTTTTCTTAAAGGTGATAGGTGCTACAAGCCTTCTTGTCCGATTGAAAAACGCGGGACACAACCGCCCGGACAACACGGTAACTCCATGCGTCGTGGCAAGGCGCTGGTCGGCTACGGCCAGCAGTTGCGCGAGAAGCAGAAGGTCAAGCGCATCTACTTCATTCTTGAAGGACAATTCCGTAACTATTTCGAGCGCGCGGCCCGTATGAAAGGAATCACAGGTGAAAACCTGTTATTCCTGCTCGAGCGGCGTTTGGATAACGCAGTTTACCGCGCCGGATTTTCCACTTCTCGCCGACAGGCGCGTCAATTAGTGAATCACGGACACGTCCTGGTTAACGGACGAAAGGTCGATATTCCCTCGTATCAAGTCAGGGCCGGCGAGGCCATCAGCATCAAAGAGGGCAGCCGCAAGAACCCCCATATCGAGAGCGCCTGGCAAACGGCGTCCGGACGCGGACGTCCGTCCTGGATATCGCAGGATGGCGGAGACATGTCCGCTCATATTAGCGGCCTGCCTTCCAGGGAAGATGTCGATCGCTCAATCAATGAGCAGCTTATCGTGGAGCTTTATAGCAAGTAGTTAGCGACCCGCAGCGGCGACTTTTAGTTGCTGCTGCGGATAACAGCATTTCTAGAATCGGGACTCAAGAGCTATGGCTATGGACCAAAATAATCTATGGACCGGGTTTCAAATGCCTCGCCGCCTGGCGGCAGACGCTGAAACACTCACCGAACGCTACGGCCGCTTTTCCGCGCAGCCTTTCGAGCGTGGCTTCGGTACTACTGTTGGCAACTCGCTGCGGCGAGCGCTGCTCTCTTCGATTGAAGGCGCCGCAGTTACGGCCGTCAAGATTGAAGGCGTAGAGCACGAGTTCTCCTCAATCAAGGGCGTAGTTGAAGATGCGACGGACGTGATTCTGAATTTGAAGCAGGTGCCGTTCAAACTTCATGGCAACGAGTCGAAGACTTTGCGAATTTCAAAAGAGACGGCGGGTGAGGTCACGGCTGCCGATATTGAGGCCGACGCGGACGTTGAAGTGCTGGACGATACCGTCCACATCGCCACCGTTAGCGAAGGTGGCTCGCTGAAAGTCGAGATGCGCCTGAAGCGCGGTCGCGGCTATGTGTCGGCCGATCGAAATTTCGACGAGGACCTCTCGCTGGGTTACATCCCGATCGATTCCGTGCACACTCCGGTTAAGAAGGTTAACTACACGGTGGAAGCCGCGCGTCTGGGGCAGAACACGGAGTTTGATAAGCTGACAATCGAAGTTTGGACCGACGGCTCGGTTAAGCCGGAAGATTCAATCGGTCTGGCGGCAAAGTTGATCAAGGACCATATGTCTATCTTCATCAACTTCGAAGAGGACACTGACGACTTTGCTTATTCGAAAATCGAGCGGCCGCCGCTGCCGCGTAACGATCAGTTGGATCGCTCGGTTGACGAGTTGGAGTTGTCTGTACGCTCTTACAACTGTTTGAAGAATGCGGATATCAGAACGATTCGCGACCTCGTCCAGCGGAGCGAGCGCGAGATGTTGGCCACCAAGAATTTCGGCAAGAAGTCGCTGAACGAAATCAAGGAAATCCTGAACGGCATGGATCTCGATTTTGGGATGGAATTTGACGAGCAGGGAAATCCGATCCCGGGATCCGGTGGCCGTGACGGCGCCGATCTGAGCGACTACGAAAACGACGAGCAGTAGGTTTGAGGCGCCGCGCCGCTAAGAAAATTACCTATTAATACGACGGGTCTTTTAGAGTCATGCGACATCAAAAAGCACATCGCAAGCTTGGTCGAACCAGCGAACATCGCATGTCAATGCTTCGCAACCTGGCAGTCTCGCTAATCAGTTCCCGCGACGAGCGGATCGTAACCACGTTACCGAAAGCAAAAGAGCTACGTCCTTTTGTCGAGCGCGCTATTACGCTTTCGCGCCGCGCCAACAATCTTAAAGGTGAAGATTCCGCGCCGCGCGTATTGCACCTGCGTCGTCAGGCTGCGGGCTTCTTCCATGCGGGCAACATGCAGCATGCGTCAATGTCCGGAAAACGCGGACAAGTGCCGCCGCCGCGCACTGCGGGAATGGCGGCCCTCAAGCGTCTTTTTGACGAACTGGGAGAACGCTATAAAGATCGACCCGGAGGCTACACGCGGATCTTCAAGCTCGGGCGGCGGGCAGGCGACAATGCAGAGCTTGCGATAATTGAGCTGGTCGGCAACCAAAGCGAGCGGGAGGCCCTGGAAAACGCAAAGAAGCGAAGGGCCGGGGGTTCCAAAAAGAACAAGGGATCCGCATCTGAAACCAGAGGAACGAGCGCAAGTGGGCGCGGCGGTGTTTCAAAGAAAGCTTCAGACAAAGCGAGCGAGTTAGACAAGGTGTCCGACAAGACTTCAGACGAAGCTGCCGCGCCCGAGGCCGCAGACGAAGAGAAGTAGATTCAACGTGTGGTTTACGCCGGGTGCTGACTTCGCGCTCGATCGGAAATGCCCCAATTGACCATCGGCAACGCCAACCCGAGTCTTTTGGGGCTCAACACTTTGATGGGGCGGGAAGTCTGGCCCGATGAGGAACAGCCGAACAGATGGACGATCATGTAAGTCAAACGCCAGGGGACGAAGCCCAGGTCGATCGTGACACTTCAATTGAACGCGCGCCCGTTCGTCGTCGTCGCAACCAGCCGGCACGGTCCGACAATTCTGTAAACATGGATGAGTTGCGTGAGCTTATTCAGTTGATTCGGGAGAACGACTTTACAGAGTTTGAACTTGAGCGCGAGGGTTTCCGAGTCAGATTTCGTCGCGGCGCTGAAGCGGGCGCTTCTGAAACAGGAGCGAGCGGCGTCACGACGTCCCAGGAGTCTGCCACAAAACAGCCTGCGGGAACCTCGACCACTACCGAGACTAAAGTTACAACCACATCAGCGGCACATCCAGGCGCAAAAGCCCAGACAGAAGCCTCCGAAGATCAGGATCTTTACATCATTCCTTCTCCAATAGTGGGAACCTTTTATCGCGCACCCTCTCCCAACGCCGATTCGTTTGTGAAAATCGGCAGCTCCGTCGAGCCCGAGACAGTTGTTTGCATCATCGAGGCAATGAAGTTGATGAATGAGATTCAGGCCGAGACGAGCGGTGAGGTAGCAAAGATTTACGTCGAGAACGGACAGCCGGTTGAGTACGGCCAGCCGCTGTTCGGACTTAAGAAATAACCGTTCAAAGGCCCCACGTCCAATGTCCAAAGTCCACTTCGGACGAAAGGATGTTGGACGTTAGACTTTGAACATTTGACTGGTCATGAGCACTGCGCCCCGCAAATTCAAGAAGATCCTGATCGCCAATCGCGGTGAGATTGCCTGTCGCATAATCTGGACGTGCAAAGAGATGGGCATTCGCACCGTTGCTGTCCATAGCGATGTCGATCGGGATTCCCTTCATGTGCGCTTCGCCGACGAGGCAGCGTGCATTGGTCCGGCACCGTCCGCTCAGAGTTACCTGAACATTCCTGCCATCATCAGCACGGCAGAAATTTTTAACGTCGACGCAATTCATCCGGGCTATGGTTTTCTCGCTGAGTCGTCTTACTTCGCTGAGATTTGCGCAGCCTGCAACATCAAGTTCATCGGTCCACCGGCGCCGATCATTCGTTTAATGGGCGACAAAGTTAAAGCTCGCCGGGCCATGGCAGAAGCCGGACTGACCGTGTTGCCCGGAAGTCCTGATCCAGTTACGTCCGAAGAGGAGGGCTTGAAGTTAGCGCGCGAGATTGGCTTCCCCGTCATAGTCAAAGCTGCTGGGGGCGGTGGTGGTCGAGGCATGCGCATCGTTCAGGCTCCCGAAGAACTCGGCAAAGCTCTGGAAGCTGCGTCGAATGAGGCGGCAGCGGCATTCAAGGATGGCAGCGTCTACATAGAGCGATACGTGCAAAACCCGCGTCACATCGAAATTCAGGTCTTAGCTGACGAGTATGGCGACTGCATTCATCTGGGCGAACGCGAGTGCTCGATTCAGCGTCGCCACCAAAAGCTATTGGAAGAGGCGCCCTCGCCTGTGCTGTCGCCGGAGTTGCGTAATGAGATGGGTGATGCGGCCGTAGCGGCCTGCAAGAAGCTTGGTTATGCGAGCGCGGGGACAGTGGAGTTTCTACTGGACGAGGATAATAAGTTTTACTTCATGGAGATGAATACGCGCATTCAAGTGGAGCATCCCGTAACGGAGATGGTGACGCTCGCGGACATTGTGCGCAATCAAATCAGGATCGCCGAGGGGGAACGACTGGGATATACGCAGGACGACCTTCTTATTGTGGGACACGCAATCGAGTGTCGCATCAATGCGGAAAACCCAGAGACATTTGCGCCTTCACCCGGTTTGATCACGGCTTTCAACCTGCCAGGCGGACCGGGCGTTCGTGTTGACACTTATGTTTATGCTGGTTACCGCGTGCCTCCATTTTACGATTCGATGATCGCCAAGGTTATTGTGCACGCGCGAACGCGTGATTTGGCGATCGCGCGCATGAAGCGCGCGCTGGAGGCTATGGTGATCGAAGGTATCAAAACCACGATTCCGCTGCACTTAAAGATCATGGACGATCCCAGGTTTAAGGCAGGCGACATCTCCACCAATTTCATGGAACATTTCCTGACTCAAAATGGTTCAAAAATAGCCAAAAACAGGAACGGTGCAGTGGCTTTGGCGGGATGAGCGCGAGCGGTTGCCGTTTGTGAGTTAGATGCCTATAATAATCGACTTTTCTATGGCTAGTGGGCTCGTCTGAGAGGACAAAGAGATGTCATACGCAGTTATTAGAACCGGCGGCAAACAGTTTGTCGTGGAGAAGGGCAGCACGATACGCATCCCTTCGATTGAAGCTGAAGCAGGCAAGTCCATTGAGCTGGATGCTTTATTGACGGCGGGAGACGGCGCAAAGGCTGACGCCCCAGTAGTAGGCGCCGCAAAAGTTTCCGCGACGGTAGTTGATCACGGCCGCGGCGCGAAGATTGTCGTCTTCAAAAAGAAGCGTCGTAAACACTACAAGCGTAAACAGGGTCACCGCCAGGGATATACGACGATAACGATTGATTCGATTGGATAAACTAAACAGTGATAAGTGATAAGTGATAAGTGATAAGTGATGAGTGATGAGTCAATACGATGAGTTTGTCTTTTCACTCATAACTCATTACTCATCACTCATCACTCATCACTCATCACTTTGGAGTGAAGCAATGGCACACAAAAAGGGAGTTGGTTCATCTCGTAACGGGCGCGACTCGCAGTCGCAGCGGTTGGGCTTGAAGAAATTTGGGGGCGAAAGCGTCCTTGGCGGTAACATCATCGCGCGGCAGCGAGGAACGAAATGGAAGCCGGGGAAAAATGTCGGCCGCGGTAAGGATGACACGCTTTTCGCGCTCATCGACGGCACGGTGAAGTTTGAAGATAAAGGCCGCACCGGCAAATTTATTAGCGTCTATCCGCTCGAGCAGGCGTCTTCAGCATAGGCCGTGCAAACGAGACAACGCTATCACGCGACGCCTGAGCCAAGTCATAGACTTTGCGCCCGGCGTCGCTTTCGCTTTAGATGTTTATTGATCGCGTCAAGATTCGCGTACGAGGCGGCAATGGGGGCAATGGCGTAACGGCCTTTCGTCGCGAGAAGTTTGTGCCTCGCGGTGGTCCTTCAGGTGGCGATGGCGGACGCGGAGGCGATGTCTGGATCGTTGCGGACGCCTCCCTCAATACTTTGCTTCACCTCCGCTACAACCCGCTGCATATAGCGGAACGCGGCAGACATGGTGAAGGATCGAATTGCTCGGGTCGAGAAGGTGAAGACGTGATCGTCAGGGTGCCAGTCGGCACTCAGATCTTTGACAGCACATCGGGAGAGTTTCTACAGGACCTGGCCGCTGATGGCTCGCGCTGGCTTGCCGCCAAAGGCGGACGCGGAGGTTTTGGCAACGCCCACTTCGCGACGTCAACCAATCGCGCACCACGCTATCACCAGAGCGGAAGTGCGGGCGAAGCTTTGGAATTGCAGCTCGAACTCAAGCTGCTGGCCGACGTCGGCCTGGTGGGATTTCCAAATGCCGGAAAGTCGACTTTGATTTCGACCATTTCTGCAGCGAAACCGAAGATCGCGGATTATCCGTTCACAACTTTGGAGCCGCACCTCGGCGTTGTCGATCTCGGTGACTTTCGCACCTTCGTAGTCGCGGACATTCCGGGGTTGATTGAGGGGGCACATGAAGGGGCCGGCCTGGGCGATCGTTTTCTTCGTCATGTTGAGCGGACAAAACTGCTGCTCCATTTGGTAGACGTTTCGTCCGGCTCCGGACGGGAGCCCGTGAATGACTACCTGATCGTAAACCACGAGTTAAGCGCCTACAACCCGGCGTTGGCCAACCGCCCACAGATCGTCGTGGCCACTAAAATCGACGCGCTAGACGACCCCGCGCGGCTGGAATCGTTAAGGCAAAAAGCGGAACTTGACGGTTTACCTTTTTATGCGATCTCTGCGGTTACCAATCAAGGTACGAAGGAACTGGTGGCGGCAATTGCCGCGAAGCTTGACGAACTAAGCATCGCGGATGAGCAGTGCGACACGATTGAATTGATCTCGTAGGCCGGCATTCCTGCCTGTCACGAGATGTCGTTTAGACTCGGCACTTGTGCCGACGGCGGGACAAGTCCCGCCTCTAAACGATCACAAGGCTGACAGACAAATGTCTGGCCAACAATGATCGCCAAAGATGCAGCAGAGATGGACCAGCGAAAGCGTATTGCTATTTACGGCGGCACGTTTGATCCCGTTCATTCAGGCCATCTGACGATCGCCCGAAGAGTTTCGCAGTTATTTGCCATTGACGAATTTTTGTTTGTGCCGGCCCGGGTTGCGCCGCACAAGCTGGACAAAGAAGTTTCGTCCTCGCTGCATCGCTACGCGATGCTGGCGCTGGCAACGCAGAAGGAGCCGCACCTTCGTGTTTCGACTTTCGAATTGGATGGCGCCGAGCGGCAATATACGGTGGACACGCTCTTTCATTTTCGCTCGCAGCTCGGACAGTCTGCCGACATGTTTTTTGTGATGGGCGCTGATTCGTGGCTGGAGATTAAGATCTGGCGCGAATGGCAGCGGCTAATGACGTTGGCGAACCTTATTGTTGTGACCAGGCCCGGATATGAGTTCGACGACACTCACGGGCCGGAAACAGCGAAGACTACTGATGTGCGAGGTCTGACCCACGAGAGTGTCGAGGCGAAAGTTGAAGCAGGGAAGCCAAACATATTCATCACTGACGCGGTGATGCTCGATGTTTCGGCGACTGCGGTCCGGCAGGCGGCGCGCGATGATCGCGGCGACAGTTTGGAGAAACTAGTACCGCTCGAAGTAGCGGATTACATAAGAAAGTACAGGCTATATAGAAATACGAATGAAGCATAACTCAACGGCCAGGGAACAATCACTTCACCCCTCAACCAGCGGTAGTTTGCCACTTAAGCCTACAGCGCCAGAGCAAACAACGGCAGAGCTCGACGAAAGAATCATGTTGGCGCTTATTGCCGCCGGCGACAAAAAAGCGATCGACGTGGTGCTGCTGGATTTGCGTGAGGTCGCCAGCTTCACTGATTACTTTGTGATAACCAGCGGCAACAACGAGCGGCAAGTCCAGGCAATTTCTGACGGCGTGGTTGAAACACTTAAAAAGGCCGGCACGGCCGCGGCGCGTGTCGAAGGACACAAGACTGCGGAGTGGATATTGCTCGATTACGGCGATTTCATCGTGCACATTTTTAATGAAAAGGCCCGGAAGTTTTATGACCTTGAACGGTTATGGCGCGAGTCGAAACGCGTGGAACTACCGGCGGAGTCATCGAGCGTGGCCAATAGTTCTTTGAGAAACGAATCGTGATCGAGATTGTTGCGCGTTCGGAAGCTATGCGCGAGGCAGTTCGTCTCGCCGAGCGAGTTGCGGGAACGAACGCGAATGTTCTGGTGACTGGGGAGTCGGGCGTCGGCAAAGACGCTTTGGCATTCTACATTCATTCGCAGTCAACGCGTGCGGCGCAGTCGTTCGTTAAGATTGATTGTGCGACGCTCCCCAGCGGTCTGCTGGAAGCCGAGCTCTTTGGTTATGAGCGTGGCGCTTTCACTGGCGCGAGCGAAGAGAAACCCGGCCGGCTCGAAGCGTCACATCGCGGTACTCTGGTCCTCGATGAAATCGCGTACATGTCGGTCGATTCGCAGGCGAAGCTGCTGCGCGTCATTGAAACGAGGGAGTTCGAGCGACTCGGCGGCCGGCGTACGATCAAAGTGGACGCGCGCTTGATGGCGCTGACCAATGTGGACCTTGCCGAGGCAGTCAAGCGGCAGCACTTCCGCGAGGATCTGTATTATCGGCTGAACGTCGTCCATATCCCGGTGCCGCCGTTGCGGGAACGCCGGGAAGATCTACCGGCACTGGCCCAGGGCTTCGTCAAGTCTTACGCGGCCAAGCACGGACGTCAGTTAAGCGCTTTGTCGCCGGCGGCGCTCTCGTTGCTAACTGAGTATGACTTTCCGGGAAACGTGCGCGAACTCGCCAACACCATCGAGCGCGCGGTGATTGTTGCCACAGGGAAGCGAATAGACGTGGGTGATCTACCGGAGTCAATTCGCGCGGCTGTTAGTGTTCGAAGACGACGCGTGCAGCCCCTGTCGCTTGCGGAAATTGAAGGTGAATACATAGAAGAGGTTCTTGGCTTAACTAAGGGAAACAAAACTGAGGCCGCGCGAATTTTGGGAATCAGCCGGAAGAACCTTTATGAAAAGCTCGCGCGGCGTTCAAAGGATGAAGGCGGCAGGATGAACGATGTGGGGGAAGGCTGAAGGCGGAAGGCTGAAGGCGGAAGGATGAAGGATGAAAGAGGCATACGGCCAGCGTCGAGTCTTTTTCATCTTTCAGCATGCAGCCTTCCTTTCTTGAACCATGCGGTTACGGGTTATTTGGACCGGAAAAACAAGAGACGCTCATCTGCGAGCGCTGATAAATGATTACTTGAAACGGCTTTCACACTTCGCCAGATGCGAGATTTCAGAGTTTCGTGAAAGCCCTGTCCCCGGCAAAAAGATGGGCATCGATAAGGATTCGAAGCGCATCTCAGACGGGCTGCATGAGGGCGCCATCAATGTATTGCTGGATCCGGAAGGAACCGAGTGGACGTCGCCGCAACTGGCTAAAGAATTGCAGCGTTGGCAGGAAAGTGGGACGAAGGAAGTGACTTTTATCGTGGGCGGTCCAAAGGGAGTCTCAGCCGAACTTTCAGCGCGGGCTAACAAGCGCTGGAGTCTTTCACGCTTGACGCTGACGCATGAGATGGCGCGAGTTATTTTGCTCGAACAGTTATATCGAGCCTACACGATCATTCACGGACTGCCGTATCAAAAGTGAGCCGACGAGATTGATCAATACAGCGGAATCCCGATCCGCTAACGTCGGACTATCAAGTAGGGTGGAGGAAGCTAACCGATAATGGACAAGAGAAGAGTAAGAGTTTTTCGCGATAGACTTTTAGATCGCCGTGACAGCCTCGTTGGCCAGGTCCAACAAGCAGAACTCTACAGTCGCGAGCGCGATTCCGAAGCAACTCAGGATCCGGCCGACATGGCGGCAAACGCCTATACCAAGGAATTGTTAGTGTCGATGTCGGATAACGATCGGCAGTTGCTAAACCTGATTGACGAAGCGTTGGAACGCATGGACGATAGCGGGTTTGGCAAGTGCATTCGCTGCGGGCAGGCGCTGCCGGAGAAGAGACTGCAAGCGGTGCCCTGGGCGCGCCATTGCGTGCGGTGTCAGGAGCTCCAGGAGCGCGGATTGCTGGTGGAAGACGAAGAATAGAAGCATCGAGCCTTAGAGGTTAGTCTTACTTAATGACATAATCGCGGCCTTCGGGAGAGTTTGCCACTCCGGAGGCCGTTGTCTTTTGCGAATGGCAATGACAACAATTTTTGGCCACAGATTTTCACGGATGGACACGGATAAGAACATTAAGAAGGTTCAAGCAAACCAGGAATAGTTGTCTTACTGCTCCTGATCCGGGTGAATCCGTTTTTATCTGTGGCTGCTTAATATTTAAACTACCTTCGATAGCAAACCAATGCTCGC
>DIYZ01000219.1:26371-29887 GCA_002427845.1 Chloracidobacterium sp. UBA6041
CTTTGCTACGACTCATTGCTCGCACTCGTGTATCCGCAACCCTGCGTGATATGCAACGGGAGTGTCGAATCGCGAATTTTGGGGGTGACTTGTGCGAGATGCTGGCAGCAGACCCAGCTCTTTACGGGTCGGGAAACTGTATGCTGGAAATGCGGACGACCCTCTATAGGCACCGTTTCGGAGGATAAACGAGAACAGGTGCGCTGCCGGCGCTGCGACGAGGACGCATTCTCTGCGGCACGTGCCTGCGGAGTTTATGAAGGAGCGTTGCGCGCATCCGTGCTCTTACTCAAGCGCCAACCGCAACTGTGTCGCAAAGTGATTGACCTGCTGGTCAAGAGCCAACAGCAGTATCCCTTGAGCGCGGCGACGCGCATCGTTCCCGTTCCGCTTCATCCGGAACGTGAAAAAGCGCGCGGCTTTAATCAGGCGCTGGTGATCGGCCGGGAACTAGCGCGAGCCACTTCGCTACCGCTGGATGAGGTCAGCGTGGTCCGCGCCCATCATACGCAGCGCCATCGCGCCGGCATGGATGCGAAGGATCGGCGCGAAACTGTGGAGAACGCCTTTCGAGTGACTTACCCGGGATTGCTTGCGGGCGAGCGAGTGTTGTTGGTTGACGATGTCTTTACTACCGGCGCTACAGTTTCTTCCTGTGCGAAGACTTTGTTAGAGGCAGGCGCGGCCGAGGTTTTCGTTCTCACCATCGCCAGGCCGCTGCGGTATTAATTAAATGTTCAGAGTTCAATCGACAGGTGGCTCGATAACAAGATACCGGCGAAAGCTGGAACTCTAAACCGGGGCCTGGTTGGCAAACAGCGAGTAAATATACGTAAGATGCTCCTATGAAAACTCTGTATCCTGAGATTGAACCCTTCAACACGGGACGGCTGAAAGTATCGCCGATTCACGAGCTTTACTACGAGCAGTGCGGCAACCCAAACGGTAAGCCCGTGGTCTTTTTACATGGCGGTCCGGGCGGCGGCCTCGTGCCGGAGTATCGACGTTACTTCGATCCAAAGGCCTATCGCGTGGTGCTCTTTGATCAGCGTGGCTCCGGCCAAAGCACTCCTAAAGCAAGCCTCGAAGAAAATACAACCGGGCATCTGGTGGAGGACATCGAACGTTTGCGCGAGCATTTGGGCATCGACACCTGGCAAGTCTTCGGCGGCTCCTGGGGCAGCACCCTTGCGCTTGCTTACGCGGAGACTCATCCTGCGCGCGCGCGCGCACTCGTGTTGCGGGGAATTTTTCTTTGCCGTCCCAAAGAGATTCATTGGTTTTATCAGGAAGGCGCAAACGCAATTTTCCCGGACGTCTGGGAAGAGTATTTGCAAGTAATTCCGGAAGCCGAACGAGCGGATATGGTGAGCGCTTATTACCGGCGCTTGACGAGCGAGGATGAATCAGTTTGCCTGGAAGCAGCCCGGGCCTGGAGCATTTGGGAGGGAAGTACTTCGAAGCTCTTTTTCGATTACAAGATGATCGAGAAATTTGCGGAGCCGGAGTTTGCACTCGCCTTCGCGCGCATCGAATGTCATTACTTCATGAACAATTCCTTTTTTCCGACTGACAATCATTTAATTGAGCACGTAGACAAAATTCGCCAGATTCCCAGCGTCATTGTACAGGGTCGTTATGACGTTGTGTGTCCGATGATGAGCGCGTGGGAACTTCATCGAGCCTGGCCGGAAGCTGACCTGCGCATTATCCCCGATGCCGGACATTCAATCAGCGAGCCGGGAGTTATCGACGCGCTGATCGAGGCCACGGACCGCTTTGGCTCGAGTTCTTAAGAAATCGGGTCCCGGCCGAAACGAGCCATTGCGACTCCAGTTTGGCTGGGTTACGAGCCCACTGGTGTGAACCTCAGAAATCGATTTGAGCCCGTGTTTTCGGGGTCGGGAACGCCACTGCCTCCGAATTGTTTTTGACACTGTCTAAACCGCTCGCGTAATATCAGCCTCAGTATGACCGGTAGAGTCTTAGTGCTGAATGCTTCGTTTGAGCCTATCAATGTGTGCAACGAAAGGCGCGCAGTGGTCATGATCTTTAAGGGAGTGGCGCGCGTTGAGGAGCACAATGGCCACATGCTTCATTCAGCGAAGCTGGCGATTCATGCGCCGTCGGTTATTCGGCTAACCGAATACATCCATATTCCTTTCGAGAGACGTTCGCTTTCCCGCAAGAACATTTTGCTGCGCGATCATTCCACTTGTCAGTACTGCGGACGACAACATCCGCCTTCGGAGCTGACCCTGGACCACGTGCTGCCACGCTCACGAGGTGGCGAGTCGTCGTGGGATAATTTGGTGGCGTGCTGCAAAAAGTGTAACCATCGCAAGGGCAATCGCACCCCTGAAGAATCCGGCATGCATTTGTTGCGACGGCCGCGCGGCTTTTCGCTACACGTGAATCGCCAAATAATGCGCTATCTGGGTCGCGCGGACGAAACGTGGAGGAAATATCTCTTCTACGAATCCAACAACGGCGAGTGACGTCTGTAGCCTCGCTTCGCTGTCCTTAACGCAGTAAACTGTCCTAGGAAATAAGAAATGAGGATGTTATGAACCAGACTTTTATAGCACTCGGAGGACTAGGAACTCCTGAGCTTTTAGTAATTGCGGTGGTTATTTTTCTGCTCTTTGGAGCCACGCGGCTGCCGCAGTTGGCAAAGTCGCTGGGCCAAAGCAAGCGCGCCTTCAAAGAAGGATTGGAAGAAGGTGAAAGAGAATCGCAAAAGGAAGCCAAAGAAAAGCAGAACCTGCCTGGTTAACGTCGCAGACAAGTACCGCGGAACCTCACTGGCTTAGCGCCTTCTTGCCAGCAGTAACGTCGCTTTAACGGAAAGTGCAAACTCCGCTTCGTGCCGAGTCATGTTTGTGGTAGGACAGGCATTCCTGCTGTGCGGTTATTTTTCAGAAGACCGGACGACAAGTGTCTGCCGAAAATGTTCCATATGTCATCTGACATTTCTCATTTCGCATTTTTACTTCCCTCCGAATCAGCTTGAATGAAAAATGATAATTGAGAAATGATGAATGGAGAATTTGTATCGCGATGTTGTTACTTGTCTTCCTCAAAGTATTTTCGGCCGCGCAACGGTTCTGGCAGGCATTCCATTTCGTCTTTTGCATTCGGGTCGCTATGTACATAACGGTAGCCTTCGCCGTAACCGACGTGCTTCATTAACGGCGTGACTGCATTGCGCAAATGCAGCGGCACTGGCTCGCGCGCGGTCTCGGCGGCATCAGCCACCGCCGCCTGGTAAGCGCGTTTGACCGCATTTGATTTAGGAGCGCGAGCGAGATAGATAGTCGCCTGCGAAAGTGGAAACAACCCTTCGGGCAAGCCAATGAGTTGCACAATGTCGGCAGCGGCTGCGGCCTGGACCATCGCCTGCGGATCGGCAAGGCCAATATCCTCTGAAGCGAGGATGCACAGCCGGCGCGCGATGAAAACGGGATCCGCTCCGCCCTCGATCATCCGCGCCAGCCAGTAAAGCGAGGCATCAAC
>DIYZ01000219.1:30221-39154 GCA_002427845.1 Chloracidobacterium sp. UBA6041
CCGCCTTTGTCGTAAGCATAATGCGCGCGGCCCAGCGCCTCGATAATCGTTTCATTCGTAATGTGTCGCTTGCCTGTCTTATCGGGCGGAGTGGATTCAACCGCGGCATCGAGTGCGGCGAGTGCGACGCGCGCGTCTCCGCCTGAAGAGTTGGCGACTCGTTCCAGCACGGTGTCAGAAACATCAGGTTGTAATTTTGCCAACCCTCTCTCGCCGTCGGCAAGCGCGCGTTCGAGAATGCTCTTCACTTCGTCGGCTGTCAGCGGATTAAGAACGAGCACGCGGCAACGTGACAGCAGCGCCCCGGTAACTTCGAAAGAGGGGTTCTCCGTGGTTGCGCCGATCAAAGTTACTGTGCCGTTTTCCACGGCTGGCAACAGAGCATCCTGCTGTCCTTTGTTGAAGCGATGGATCTCATCGATGAAGAGAATCGTGCGCGTGCCAAACTGTCGTTCGCGCCGCGCATCGGAGATGGCCGCGCGCAGATCTTTGACTCCGGAGAAAACAGCGGAGAGCGCGACGAAACGCGCCTCGGCCTTTAACGCAAGCAAACGGGCCAGCGTCGTTTTGCCGGTCCCGGGCGCTCCCCAGAGGATCAACGAAGGCAAGTTTGCCGAACCCTCGAGCAGACGGCGGAGAATTCGGCCCTCACCAACAAGGTGGTCCTGGCCCACAAACTCGGAGAGCGAGCGCGGTCGCATCCGGTCAGCCAACGGGGCGGAAGTTTCCACACTCTCGTCGGGCGGGGATTTGCTAAAAAGATTTCCTGTGGTTGAATACGCCATGATCGAAACGTCTCGAGCAATTATCGCCGAAACTCTTTCTTCGCGCGACTCGCCGCGGGCAGTCGTAGTTTCGGTGCAGCGCAAGCTGGTAACCTGCCCGCAAACTAACAGTTTGCGTTACAAGAATTGCATTTGCGACCGAGCCGCAGAGGCGGGTGTGCGGTGAATAGCGAAAATTACGAATCTTCTGGGAACGTCGCCAGCAGGATCTTCGTATACCCAGCCGAACGCAGATAACCCGCGTAATATCAGGAGAAGTTAGCGACAACAGCGGAGTGAAAAAATGAAAGAAGCAACCGACGTTTTAAGAATAGTGGGAATAATCCTGCTGGGAATTTTTGTTCTGGCCGTTGGCATTCCGATCGTACTGACCGCTGCGGGCATAGCCGTCGGCATTCTCGGGATACTCTTCGGCATCGCGGTGCTGGTTATTAAGCTGGCTGTGGTAATCGCGATCTGCTACTTAATCCTGGTCGGCATTCGCGCCGTCCTGCGCTGAGATTGGTTGGTTAACCTTTGGCTTTATGCTCAACCGGATGTAGCGGCCGGCAATATGGAAGGATTTTAGGGAATTAAACATTGAACCTGAAATGAACGACATCGCCTTCCTGCATAATATACTCTTTGCCTTCCAGCCTCGTCAGTCCTTGCTCTCTCGCGGCCACATTTGAACCCGCCCGCATAAGGTCTTCATAGCTAATTACCTCTGCCCGAATAAAGCCTCTTTCGATATCCGAATGAATTGTGCCCGCGGCTTGTTGCGCGCGAGTGCCCTGCGGAATCGTCCAGGCGCGAACCTCTTTTTCTCCCGCAGTTAGAAACGACATCAGGCCCAGCAACTGATAAGCACTCTTTATCAAACGATCAACTCCACTTCCCGCCACACCCAGACTCTTTAGATATTCGCTGCGCTCCTCGGGCGCCAGGGAAACGAGTTCCGCCTCGAGATGAGCGCCGATGACGAGGCACTCGGCCGATTCCTGACGGGCAATCTCCTGAATAGCGCGCACGCCCGCGTGCTCTCCCTGATTGGCTAACGTCTTCTCATCTACGTTCGCGGCATAGATCGTGGGCTTCATCGTGAGCAGGAAAAAATCACGAGCAACGGCGCGCTCTTCGTCTGTCAGAAAGAGAGTTCGCGCCGACTTACCTTGTTCAAGGACAGGCTGAAGCTTATCGAGCACTGACAATTCCGCGCGGGCTGTTTTGTCGCCGCCCTTCATATTCTTCAGCGCCTTGTCACGGCGCCGTTCCGCCGTTGCCAGGTCGGCGAGCGCAAGTTCAATCTGGATCGTCTCGATGTCGCGCGCCGGATCCACTGAACCCTCGACGTGGATAACACTTTCGTCCTCAAAACAACGGACTACCTGAACCACCGTGTCCGTCTCGCGGATGTTCGCCAGAAACTGGTTGCCGAGTCCTTCGCCCTTTGAAGCGCCACGTACCAGACCGGCGATGTCCAGAAACTCAACTGTGGCCGGAACAATCACAGTTGTCTTCACGAGTTTGGCCAGCGGCTCGAGTCGTTCATCCGGAACGGGCACCACGCCCACGTTTGGCTCAATGGTGGCGAAGGGATAGTTTGCGGCAAGCGCCGCCGTTTGCGCCGTGAGCGCGTTAAAAAGCGTAGACTTGCCAACGTTTGGCAAACCGACGATACCAGCTCGTAACATTTATTGGTTCCTCGCTTTGAAACTAACCGATAATATTCGGCGGCGCAAACGATGGGCGATGACGACAGCACATCGATCGCAAACCAATAGTTTGCGGAACATCGAAGCGCAAACTAACAGTTTGCGTTACATTGCAGCTAACAGTTTGCGTTACAACTTCGCGTATAATCACGCTCGCTCGGCAAACCGTTCTTGATGTTGAGACAGAAAGACAAAAGGACCAGACGGAAGCAGTTGACCGCAACTCTCCGTCGATCATTGCGTGATCATCTCGCTTGCGCTTGTCCTACTCGCCACTGCTAGCGGCACACTGGCAAGCTATCTCTACGACGAAGGCGCCGCTTTTGCTGCCCGCCTCTGCGCCGGCGCGTGCATCGGCATCGCGGTCCTGGGCCTGGTGGGTTTTATTTTTGCCTCGTTCCTTGGACTTACGCCGCTCGCGATCCTGCTTACGCTCGCGGTGCTGACGCTCCCACTGCTTGCACTACGAAATCCGCATCGCAAAGCTCTGGTTCAGCATGATCTGGCAGCAACGTACAGCAAAATTCGTCTGGCCCTCTTGCATCCGAGTCGCATTCCCCTCGGGTACGCGTCGTTCTATATCGTAGTGGCGTTGATTCTTTGGCGAGCTTTTCAACGCGCGATGATTGAATTGCCGGACGGTATATATACAGGAGTGCTGAATAACTTTGGCGATTTACCATTTCACCTGAGCGTGATTACCAGCTTTGCGTACGGCAATAATTTTTTGCCGGAGGACCCGACTTACGCGGGAGTTCGTTTCACCTATCCGTTCCTGACGGATTTTGTTTCCGCAATCTTTGTTCGCTGTGGCGCTAATCTGCGCCAATCAATGTTCATAGAAAACTTCGTGGTAGCCATCGCTTTTGTCGGTTTACTTCACCGTTGGGCGCTGACGATGGTGCGCGATCGGTTCGCGGCTGTACTCACACCGGTTTTGGTTCTCCTCAATGGGGGATTCGGTTGGGTTCTGTTCTGGAACGCTGCGACTCAAAACCAGAACAGCCTTAGTGGGTTCTTAAAGAGTCTACCGCCTTCATTCACCGTCATTCCGGAGACCACCTGGCGCTGGGGCAACGCTGTCTCCGCCTTGCTGATTCCGCAGCGCGGTTTTCTTCTGGGCTTGCCGCTCGCGGTGATTGTCTTTACGCAGTGGTGGTTGGCGACGGAACAGGGGGACCCGGGGGATAAGGGGGAACAGGGGAAAAGGCGAAAGGGGAATCGGGAAAAGCACAAGACCGCCCGGAAGGCGCAGGTAAAAGAATCTACTACTGCTGTGTCTTCCAATTTTCCCCTGCTTCCCCATTCCCCTATTCCCCTTTCCGTCAGGCGCATGATTGCGGCCGGCGTTGTCGCTGGTCTGTTGCCACTGGTCCACGCGCACAGCTTTGTTGTGGTGATGGCAGTGGGAGCCTGCATCGCCTTACTACAAAGACGCTGGCGCGCCTGGATAGCATTCGGCGTGGTGGCTTCTCTCGTCGCCCTGCCGCAAATGTGGTGGTCGACTCACCACAGCGCCGTGGATGCCGCAAAGTTTTTTGAATGGCAGTATGGGTGGGATCGAGGAAAAGAAGAGGCCATCTGGTTCTGGATCAAAAACTCCGGGTTCTTTATTCCCTTAACTGTTGCGGCACTTCTTTGGCGCGACAAAAAAGGGTCTCTAATTCCTCGCCCGCTGCTCTTATTCTTCCTGCCGTTTACGCTTTGCTTCATCGTTCCCAACATCCTGAAGATGGCGCCCTGGATTTGGGATAACATAAAGGTGCTGTTCTACTGGTGGCTGGCATCCGCGCCGTTGGTAGCCCTCTTGTTGGCACGGCTCTGGCGGCAAGGCAACGTTAAGAGGGTTGTTGCGATTGTTCTGCTTGCCAGTATCACTGCGGCTGGCGCACTGGATGTCGCGTCCATCGTGCTGCGCTCAACCACGTACCAGGTATTTGACTCGTCCGGAATTCAATTTGCAGAATTAATTAAGCAGCAAACGCAACCGCGGGCGCTCGTGATGCATGCGCCGGTACACAATCATCCGGTATTTCTGACGGGGAGAAGATCGCTGATGGGTTACCCCGGACACATCTGGACGCATGGACTGGACTTTGTCGAACGTGAATCAGAGATCAGAAGAGTCTATGCGGGTGCGCCTGACGCCGGAACCATCCTGCGGAAATACGGCGTAGCGTATGCAGTAGTCAGTCCGCTTGAACGCAACATCATGAATGTGAATGAACAGTTTTTTTCCAAATTCGAAATCGTGGGAGAAGTAGGTGGGTACCGGCTCTACAAAATCACGCAGCCGTAAGCAGCGAGGCGGTAAAGAGAGAGCCTCGACCGATGCATCGCGAGGCGACGCGCAACCACTCGACCCTGGAGCGGCAACCGAGGTTTCCGAACGCACCTGGCTAATTGCCAGCCTGTCAATACTGGCGCTGGCTGCGATCCTCCGTATCTACCATCTCAATTTAGTCCCGCTTCATCACGACGAAGGAGTCAACGGAAACTTCCTCGTTCATCTTGTTCGGGAGGGGTATTACCATTATGATCCGGCGAACTACCACGGTCCCACGTTCTATTACTTCGCAGCCATTTTCCCCTGGCTGCTGCGCGCTCTGTTTGGTCCTGCCGCGCAAAATACCTATGGATTAACGACGACTGCAATTCGCCTGGTGCCGGCGTTATTCGGCCTGGGAACATTGCTGCTGGTGTTTGCGTTGCGGCGAAATCTGGGAACTATAGCAACACTTAGCGCTGCTTTCTTATTAGCCGTCTCTCCGGGAGCCGTTTACCTTTCGCGTTACTTCATCCACGAAACGCTCTTCGTTTTCTTCACACTGGGAATTGTGGTGGCCGCTTTGAAGTACTTCGAAGATCCGCATCCTGTTTATTTGATCCTCGCTTCGGTTTCAGCGGCGTTGCTTTTTGCTACCAAAGAAACAGCCATCATTTCGGTGATCGTGCTGGCGCTGGCGCTCTTGTTGACGCGTATCTACCAGCGCTTATGGAAACGTGGCACTAAGGTCGCTGGTCGAAACAGGAAAAAGCAAAGCCGCGCCGAATCGGGCGCACGAGACTACCGCAACTTTGTCGAAAGAGCTGGTGGGTCAACTCGCCTGGCCGTCTGGATCGCGGTCGTGATTGCCGTTTTCATCCTGTTAAATGTTCTCTTCTACTCATCCTTCTTCACAAATTATCCCAAGGGTCTTAAGGACTCGCTTGAGACTTTTCAGTTTTGGAGAAGGACGGGCAAGGAGGCCCACGTCCATCCATTCGTAACCTACATTTGGTGGCTGATGCTTCAGGAGTCGCCGCTTCTCGTTCTCGGAGCAATCGGAGCGGCACTGGCGGTCTTGAAACCCACCCGGTCGTTCGCTCTATTCTCGGCGCTGTGGGCTTTCGGACTTATCGCCGCCTATTCGTTAATTGCTTACAAGACGCCATGGCTCACTCTGAACTTCATCGTGCCCCTGGCGCTGTGTAGTGGCGTCACCATCGAATGGTTTTACGAAAAACTCGGAAGATTGGAAGTGAGCAAACGCATGCGCTGGTGCGCTCTTGCAGGCATTCTATTACTAGCCACCGGACCTTTGCCGGGCGTGGCGAGAGTCCTCGATCAGATACTGACCGCTACGAATCCGTTGTCGGGCGTGCTGGGGGCTCTCGAACAAACAAAGATTCACTGGAAGACTTTCATTCCCGGCTATCAAACTGTAGATCTCAATTTCATCAACTACGATAACGACGATCGCTATTACGTTTATGTTTATGCGCACACTCGCAGAGAAACTCTCAAACTCCTCGATGAAATAAACCAGTTGGCCCAGCGCACGCATCAGGGCGGCGAAACCGGCATAACGATTGTTGCGCAAGACTACTGGCCGCTGCCATGGTATCTGCGCGATTACAGTCGTGTGGGGTATTACGGTCACATGACGCCTTCGACTGAACCCATCATTATTGCCAGGCAGGATCAGGCCGCGGAGGTACAGGCCACCTTCGGCGATCGCTATCAGCAGATTCACTCGGGTTTCAATACGGCGGGCAGTTTCCCCTTACGGCCGGGAGTGGATTTACTTCTCTACACGCGACGCGAGCTCGTGCGTTAGGCGATCAGCCCGCGAAGCGCGGCGGCAGCATAAAGCCTGGGGTGGAGCGGAGCGGGGTCCCCAGCAGGGCTGCCCTGCTGGGGTGCTGGAGCGGAACCCCAGGATCGTTCGAGTACAAAAGAAGAGCCCGCGAAGCGGGCGACAGCGACTCGTGCGAGGAAATCGCAGCTCTTGCGCTATCGCACGCTTCGCGCGCTCGGTGTTCTTACCTTCGTCATCCTGGGGTTCCGCTTCGCTCCACCCCAGGGCGGGGTCCCCGGCCGAGCATCTCGGCTGGGGTGCGAGACTTTACGCTTCCACCCGCTGCGCGGGTTAGAGCCCGACGTTGCCGCCCGGCAACGTTGGGTACTGTCGCATTGAAAGAGTTCGCAACCCCGTCGGGGTTGAGCCTGATTGAAATGCCCTGACCCAGGGTAGCCGCGACGGCAACTCTAGCACCCCCCGCGGGCTGCCCGCGTGGGGACCCCGCCCCTGGGCTCTATTCCGGAACCGCGCTGCGGTTGCACCCTCAGTTGGATCAAGCTTAGGTGGCAGTGATCAATATTTTGTCCTTGCTCTGCCCTTCTTTCCTGGGTTTGTACCTGTGTAATCTGCGCAATCTGTGGATAGGGATTAAGAGAAACCGATTCAACCGGTTTCCAGCACCCGCGCTGCGACCCCCACACGCCCCTTGGCAGCAGAAGCAAGCTGCTCAATCTACTTTCGTAACTGCTGGCCTTGTAGTTCTTGGCCTTGCCTGCTGTCTACCTTCTGCTTTGTGCCTACTGCTTTCTCTTGGGTGGGAGCAACGGCGTTTGAGCAAGCTGATGTCAGAGAGATAAGAAGAAAAACGTAAGTCAGCAATATTCTTCTCATTTTTTCAAATCCGCAATTCGCAAACCGAGATTCGCAATTCTGCCGCTGTCAGGTTGGATTGTGCAAGAGTTGGGATTCTTTGGAGTTCTCAGGATTAGTCAGTTACAGTCTTGTGGAAACTGGAACGGATCTTTTCTAACAATCTATAGTAACGAGTGAGCCACCGCCTATTCTGTCGAATCTGGTGCCGGACCTCTTTGTCAACAAAGCGGTCTCTCCCACTTAAGGTCATTACGCCAACAGATGTACATTGACTTCGACGCCATGTGTTAAATTACGTCCGCTCGATTTAGCTCGAAGCAATCGCAATGAACGCGGGAGTCCGTGCTGACGTTCAATGCCAGATGAAGAATTACCGTCCCTTCCTGATTATTGCCACCGCGCTTGCAGTCGCCGTCATTGGTGGCGTTCTTCTTTTCAGATCGGATCGCAGCAAAGTTTCGCACACCCCGATCACCTCGAGCACGAGTCCCACTGCGGCGCAGTCGCCCAAACTTCCTGCGGAGACGGTTGTTACTCTCGAAGAATTTGGCGACTACCAATGTCCGCCCTGCGGCGCGCTCCATCCAACGCTGAAAAAGCTAAAGCAGGAGTTTGGTAACAATCTGAATTTCGTTTTCCGAAACTTGCCACTGTCAACAATTCATAAGAACGCGCTCGCTGCCGCGCAGGCCGCCGAGGCCGCCAGAATGCAAAATCATTTTTGGGAGATGCACGACCTGCTCTATGAGAATCAAGACCTATGGAAGGACGACATTAATCCGAGAAGCATCTTTGTGAAATTTGCCGGCGACTTGGGCCTGGACACAGCGCGTTTCACGAGAGATATGGACAACGACCAGGTG
This sequence comes from Chloracidobacterium sp. UBA6041, assembly GCA_002427845.1. Classification (GTDB taxonomy): domain Bacteria; phylum Acidobacteriota; class Blastocatellia; order Pyrinomonadales; family Pyrinomonadaceae; genus PSRF01. The sequence goes on from DIYZ01000219.1 coordinate 38,501, forward strand.
AAATTACGAATTGCAGCAGACGAGGATGCGGCCACCAAGCTGGGTATTCAAGGTACGCCGACTATCCTGATCGAAGGCCGCGAGTTGAGACCCGAAGTCACCACCCCGGAAGGAATCCGCAAAGGAATCGAAGTGATGCTGGCCCGCAAAATACCGGCTAGCCGATCTTAGCGCCCCCCCAAATCGGCCAGAGGGCACCGTCCTGGTCAACCGCAAAAATTTAAGCACCATTTGTTAACTTTGCTGGCTGCATCATTAAAGATAGCTAACCTCAAGTTTTAGTTGACATTCTAAGCAACTCCCACTTATATTGGCACGCCCGTGCGCGGCCTTCCAGGATTCGTTAATATTGGGTCCCTGGGCTTGGCTCTAACAGACGATTTCTCGCATGTTCAAACTGAAACGCCTCGAGATAACCGGTTTCAAATCCTTCGCGGACTACACCCAAATTCTCCTTACAGGTGAAGGAATCACCGCCATTGTCGGACCAAACGGTTGCGGCAAGAGCAACGTCGCTGACGCGATCGCCTGGGTTTTGGGCGAGCAGCGGGTCAAGCATCTGCGCGGCGGCGCGATGCAGGACGTGATCTTCCAGGGCTCGCGAAATCGTCAGCCGAGTGGTATGGCCGAAGTGGTCATGCACATGGTCCGTGA
>DIYZ01000017.1 GCA_002427845.1 Chloracidobacterium sp. UBA6041
GCTCCGGATACTTTTGCGCGACGGCCCACGCCACACCTGCGCCCCAGTCGTGACCAACAATCGCTGCCTTCCTGGCACCGAAGTTTTTGATGAAACCGACAACATCTTCGACCAAAACTTCAATGCGATAATCTTCTACTCGCGCAGGCTTATCGCTCAGGTTGTAGCCCCGCATATCGAGAGCAACAACACGATGAGTCTTTCCCAGCGCCGTTAACTGATGACGCCACGAATACCAAAACTCTGGAAATCCGTGTAGCAGGATGACAAGATTGTCGCCGCTGCCACATTCGGCATAGTGCAAACGAATTCCATTAACGTCGGCGTAGTGATGACTGATTGCCGGCTCTGAATCCATCTTTTGAGACTCTTCTCTAAGTGTCATATGAAACCCAAAGAGCGGGGGCAAGCCCGCCTTCCCGACCTTAGAGACTTTCCAAATTGGCCGTAGTGCTTTTTCCGTGAAAGCTCTTCAGGAAACTAACCACAATGCAAAGGAGAGCCGATTGAAAGCTCCTGAGGCACTGGGGCAACGCTCAAGTGAAAGAAGCTCGAGGTGGGGAAGGCGGGCTTGCCCCCGCTCCGGCTCTAGCACCTATTCAATCCTGGCTGAGTTCAAGCCGCTGGGCTTCCTCATCCGGCATGTCAATTTCCATCCTTAGCAGCGCAGTTGAAAAAGTCTTCCCCTGGGCATCAGTCATCAGAGACAGTGTGCCGCCACCGCCAAGGCTTTCGTGTAGTAAGAAATTGAGTGCGCCCAGGTTTGGGAGTTCAAACCGCTCGACGTCGCCTTTGCAAATTCCTGTAAAGTGTTGCTTCACCCGCGCAGCCGTCACTTCACGGACGAGAATCGGATAAATCTCCTCGCGCAAAGCGATCAATCCAATGTTCGCAGTGTCTCCCTTATCACCAGAACGTGCGTGCGCAATTCGTGTTAGTTGGACCCTCATAGCGCCTCAGCCTTCGGCATAAGCCTGGAAACCAGATTTTCCATTTTTCATTTCTCATTTTGTCATTGAGAACGATCGCGTTGGCGCGAGATGAAAAACGACAAATCATAAATGATATATGGAAAATATGCTCACCTTCTCAGCTAGCGAGTACGGACGATGTAGAAAACAATCAGACTTCAATAACTTCCACACGCGGCACAATTTCTTCGTTCGGAATTAGCGCCGGCCAGTAAGCAACAATCTCCTCCACCTTTGGCCTGCCACCGGCAAAGCCAGTTACGCCCGGAGGGCCAGTCAAGACCAGGGGCGCGATTTCCTTTGTGAACCTTTCAATCGCACTGCGGTCTTCACCGCGGACGCCCACCCGCAGTTGAACCTCCGGAACATCTGGAGAGGGCGTGCCGGCCAGTGGTCCATGCGTCGCATTCGCCCCCACAAACTCGGTAAGAATCTGGTCAAACTTCAAGCCGAGCCGATCGAGCCGCGCTCTCAGAATCTTATCGGCAGCTTGTGCTTTATCGTAAGCATCGGGCCAGGAATACACGAGCGTGCCGACAGCCTTATATCCGGCCGAATAGCTGATCGAAACTTTCAAAAACTCCGTTGCCGGCCGTCCCTCGATTCCATAGACGCGAACGCGGTCACGACCTTCGTACTCGAGTCGCACGGTAGTGAAATCCGCAACGCAGTCAGGCGTAATGTACTCGCGCGGATCGCCCATCTCATAAACCAACTGCTCTTTGACAGAGGGAATAGTCACCCAACCGCCGGTGCGTTCATGTTTCGTAATCACAAATGAACCGTCCGGCGAAGCTTCGGCAATTGGAAATCCGACATCGGCTAGATTAGGAATGCTGCGCCACTCATATTGGCAGTTACCCCCTGAGCATTGCGCGCCACATTCAATGATGTGACCCGCAATCGTGCCGGCAGCGAGCTTGTTCCAATCGTCGGCGGCCCAGCCAAATTCATGGATCATCGGCGCGAGCGTCAGACCGGTATCGGTCGCGCGACCCGTAATTACGATCTGCGCGCCCCGGTTAAGAGCTTCCACCATCGGCGCTGCGCCAAGATAAACGTTTGCGCTTTGAATCCTCTCGCGCACCGTCGCCAGTGGTTCACCTGTATCCATGTTGCGCAGTTCAATTCCGCGCGCCAGAAACTGATCAATACTCGACATTATGTCGTCGCCGGTAACAATGCCAATGCTAACCTTCCCTGACAGCCCGAGATCGCGCGCAACTTCCCTCACCGCATTTGCACAGCCTGCGACGTTTACGCCACCTGCATTTGCAGTAACGCGAATGTTTCGCTCTACGCAAGCAGGCAAAATCTGCTTCATCAGCGGAACAAAATCTCTTGCGTAGCCTGCGGCTGGATCCCGCGAACGCTGCTTCTGCATGATCGACATCGTAACTTCCGCGAGGTAGTCGAGCATCAGATAGTCAATCGGCCCGCCTTCAACCTGACGCACGGGTGCCTCGGGAAGATCTCCCCAAAAACCCTGGCCGGCTGCAATGCGAATCTTGTTTCTCATTCTAACATTCAGAGTGCTACCTTGAGATTGTGTAGTTGAAGCCGAACAAGCTAAAGCCTGAACGTTACCAAACGCCGGGACTCATGAAACGTAGACTCTAGACTCAAACTCCTCGCGCATGCAACGCGGGCGGCGTGGTCTTTTTACGACCAGACCGCCCGCATTGTTTTTGCTTAACCTATTCGAGGAGCTAACCAAAGTGAATAGCTAATACGGAAACCTCAATTCCGATGAACAGCAGGCGTGGGCGTTGGGGTTGCATTCATGTTCCCTTCGTTTCCAGTACCCGTGTTGTCGTTCATATTCGAATTCGAGTTCATGTTTTGGCTACTACGTCCCCTTCTGCCTCGGCGGCCGCGTCGAGCGGGCGCTGCCGGTGTCGCCGGTTCTGGCGGTGTCGCCGGCGTCATCGACGGTTCCGCTGGTGCAGCAGGTTCGGCAGGCGTTGCCGGGATAGCTGCTCGCCCTCTGCGATGTCGCGCTCGTGTGCCCCGCGACGAGCCCGCCGGAGTGAATGAACAAACATGCGTCGCTCCGGGAACGGTCGTAAGTGTCAACCGATCGCCGGACTTCCTTGCACGCATCGACACAATAATGGGAGCAGTCCCAGGCTGCGTTCCCCTTGTCAATTCACCAAACTGCATTGTCACTCCCGTGTAGCCGTGGGTAGTGGCCGCCACAATGCGTCCGGATTTTCCATCAGACAACGTAAACTGATTACCGGTGATCGTCAGTGTGGTCTCGCCGCTTGCGCCCGCATCTGAACAATCGAAGGTTCCGGTATACGTTCCCGATAGATCAGTTTGCTCGGTTACGCTGGTGGGACTTGCCGAACTTTCAGCGGTGGCCGCCGCAGCGCGTCGCCGGTGTCCTCTATGCCGGCGACCTCTCCCTCTTGGGGTTGCGGCCGCGTTGGCATTCTCAATTGTAGTTGTCGAGGAATTCGTGTT
>DIYZ01000248.1 GCA_002427845.1 Chloracidobacterium sp. UBA6041
GCCTCCAAGGGAATGCTCTGAATCAAACATCTGTAGGCCGGTTACACGCACTAACAGAGCGCCACCGGAGGCGGTAATTAAAGGCTGTAGTTTGGCTCTTGAAAGATTTGGATGATCGAGTCGTACGCGCGGAGTAAACTCTGCGGTTTCGGAATCGTCCTCATCATTGGCTAACGTCGGTTTTGTCACAGCAGGATCAACCAAGACTATGTGATTATCAGTATCAGCTACCGATAGCAGTTTGCAATTGCAGGATTCTCCGCCGCCTTTTCTGGCAACCAACGCTTTAGCCATTACGGTAATTTTCTTACCTTCGCCTAAGTCTTTTAGCGGGCCGCGATCATCGCCTATGTTGAAACCCGACACCGGGTCAGGTAAATCCTTCAATTCCTGGATGGTCATTGTCTGCGCTGTTTGGTCGTCAGATCGCACGTTCTTTCGTATGTTCAGTTTTGGATCAAGAGACGGGCCGCACCCTGTATCCGGGCAGTCCGTTATATCGTTCAGGGTTGTCGGACAGGGTATCTTTACTTTCCCTGTAGAAGCTGCGGGTGCGGGTGCTCGCCTCCTGCTTCGTCGTCGTTGTGCATCACTGATCGAAATGAATGAGCTGAAAGCAAAGGCGGAAAGCAGCAGTAGGATTATCAGGGTTCGTTTCATAGCGTGAGTCTCCGAGGGTTGAGGTTGAGAGTCCTGCGAGGAACAGGAGGCTTATACACCTTGCGCGACAACCGAAGCAAGGTTTAGATTTCAAAAAAATACTGCTCCATGAAAGGTCTCTAAATGTGTGGACGATTTACACTTCGATCACCAGGTAGAATAAGGTTTGATGGAGTGCGTAACTCACATCTTCCTTCGTTGGCACCACGTTACAACATAGCGCCAAGTCAGGAAGTCCTGACGGTCACCGAATCTCAAGGCCGACGAGAATTGTCGTTATTCCTTTGGGGACTAATCCCGTCGTGGAGTAAGGAGCCCAAGGGATTCATCAACGCACGATCTGAGACGCTGGAGCAGAAGCCGAGTTTCAGCGAGTCATTTCAGAATCGGAGGTGCTTGATTCCAGCGGACGGCTTTTACGAGTGGAAAAGAAATGGAAAGTCAAAGCAGCCTTATTATTTTCAACTGAAGGATGAGACGCCGTTCGCGTTCGCCGGCATTTGGGACGAGTGGCAGAAAGAAGGTGTTTCAATCACCTCCTGCTCGATCGTCACGACCACGCCAAATGAACTATTAGCGACGATTCACGATCGAATGCCTGTGATTCTCCACCCTGAGGCACAAGATGTGTGGCTGCGCAATGATTCTGAACTAATAGAGTTAAAGAGGTTTCTTATTCCGTTTCCTGCGTCTGCCATGAAGAGCTATCCCGTGAGCCAACAGGTAAACCATGCACAGGCTGAGAATGCGCAGCTAGTTGAACCAATAGATCTAAGCGAGGAAGTAACGAACTTGACGCTGTTTTGATCTTCCTAACTCATTGAATCATAAAAACCGAAAGGCCAGCGTCTTGGCACTGGCCTATCATCGGTTGGCGGAGGCTTTCGCCTCTTTCGGTTACTGTCCTCACCCCAGCAACCTATACCCGATTACGCTGATTTACTTAGAAACCGCCAGCTTCCCGGCCGCTTCCTTTTTATAAAGGCCCTGGGCTATCGAATCTTCGGAGAGGTTACCGGGAATCAGCGAAGGCCACACCCTGTTCTTTCTGAAAAAGGTCATCAAGCTTGAGCGAATAATCTTTCTTGGATAATCTTCAGTCCTTCGTCCTGGCTAATTGTTGCTGTTTACTGTTTACCGTCTACTGTTCAGAGGCTTATAATGCTGACCCCAGCGTATACAACTGAATACAGCTAACCTCGAGGTGCGACTATGAAACTCCACGTCGCTTATCGACTTCGTGTCGTTCTTCTTCTCAGCGTCACGATGTTGTTCGTCTCAATCATCTCTGCCCAAACGACGAGGCGAAATACAGGCAAACGCCCAGTTAATAATGCCCGCGGCCGCGCAGCCAACACATCCCGCGACGGCACATTAATAATTTGCCAGGGTGTGCCGGCGCCCACCGGATATGCCATCATCGCCTACCTGACTTCGACAGCGTGTCCGCATGGAGCTTATGTACTGAAGAAACAGGATCCATATTCCGAGAGCGTGGCGGCTCGCTACGCAAAAAGGCACCAGTCAAATAATGCCACGCAATCGCGCGACAGTGATGTGGCGAACTCCAATTCATCAGGTACGTCCCAAACTTCCCTTTCGACTGCAACGCCGGCCGCAACGTCGAGCGTCGGAACAAATAGCGAGGATCCTTTTGTGACCGCGCCGGTGCCTAACGTAACAAGCTCTCAGCCCGTTGCTTCAACGCCACAACCTAACAGTACTGCTTCGACGCGGTCTACGGACGCGGGTTCACGTCCACGTCGCGTCGCCGTCTCAGGATCACGCAACGACGTCGCCATCGTAGAAGATCCACCAGAACGCCCGGCGCGCCCGCCACAGTGGGCCGGTAGACCGCCAACGGCGTCACCGTCAGCTGCATCCGCAGTCGCGGTTGTTGACCCTGGGCCAGAAGAGGTGGCTGAAGGCGATGTAGTCCGCGTCAATACTAGTCTGGTCACAGTTCCAGTAAGTGTGTTGGATCGCCAGGGCCGCTTCATCCCTGACCTGCAACGCGAGGACTTCCGCGTTTTCGAGAACGGCATCGAACAAGCAGTAGCCTACTGGGAACCCGCCGACAAACCCTTTACGGTTGCACTGCTTCTGGACACCTCGCCGTCGACCCAATTTCACCTGTGGCAGATCAAGGAAGCGGCAATAGCTTTCGCCAAACAATTGCGTCCGCAAGACCGCGTCCTCATCGTCAGTTTCAATGATCAAGTACTGCTGCTGACCGAGGTAACAAATGATATGAACGTTGTCAGCGCGGTCATTGAGCAAAACGCCAACATGGGCAACGCGACGCGGCTATATGATGCAGTGCATCTTGTAATCAAGGAACGTCTGAACAAGATCAAGGGTCGTAAAGCGATTGTACTTTTCACCGATGGCGTCGACACCGCGAGCTTTCAAGCGAATTACGCCAGCACTATCCGTGAAGTTGAAGAGCTGGATGCGTTGATCTATCCCATTCAATACGACACGACGGATTATCTACGGGCAATGCAGAGTGCGGGCCAGGGGAGCACGACTGTGGTTACGACCACGAGAAGCGGGCCGTTTGGCATTGGAACTACCACCTCGCGAGTGACCTATAGCGGGCCGAAAGTGACCGGGCCGAATGGTGGCCCGCTGCCCGGCGCCACACAGGCTGACTACGATCAGGCGAATCAATATCTGAAGGAGCTCGCGGACAAGACCGCAGGCCGGCTTTATCGCGCCAACGACACGACACAACTCGCAGAAGCATTTTCGAGGATTGCGGAGGAACTGCGCCGGCAATATAGTCTCGGCTATTACCCGCAGGACGGAGATGCCAGCAACCCCGCTCGCCACCAAATTAAGGTGCGAGTGAACCGTCCGAATCTTGCAGTAAAAGCACGCGACAGCTACAAGTTCACAACACCACCCAGCGTCACGCAGTAACGCGATTGGTCAGAAACAGTAGCGTTCCATTTACGGAGACATTACAGGAGATGCAGGATCTTGCGGAGTTTGTAATCGAACATACGGTTGCCGAGCAGAGACTCCTCAATGAACTGCCAGTGGTCGGTCGCGCAGATGGAAGCGAAGTTCTGAGGCTGAGGCGTTAACCATCCTTCTACTGTGGGAACGCCCGCCGCGATCGCGAGAAGAGAGAGAAGTCAACCTTGCTAGCTACACGCGTCACCTACTGCGCGTTTAAGGATAGGTGCGCCCAGCGCACAGGGCCGTCAGTATGAAGGTTGAGCACACTCGCCGCTCTCTTCTTGCTCTTGATGGCACTAGATACCGCGCTGACTATAAAACTGCACAGGGCTTAATCTAACGATCGCCGCCTCGCGCTCGTTGGGGACTCGAATGTTTCTTTTGGGTTGACTACTGGGAGTGCGGCCTCTCCCATCCGGCGCATTCCTACCAACTGGCATTTCATTGAACGGGCGACTGAGCCATCGTGCTTGTGGTATCGTCGCGCTTTCGGGGTTGATTAATGTTGTGGCCTCGGTCGTCGGAGTGCCCCAGTCGAACATTACTTTTTGGCAGCAGATCGAGAAGCCGCCACGCTCAGATGTGCTGCCCGCATTGGCTGAAGCGTTCGGCGTGCTTAATGAAAATGACATGTCGCCACGGTGCCGATACTCTGAAAACCGATGCCGTCCCCTTAGCGGAAAACCGGATAGACGGCTGTGCGGAACAGTGGTAGGTTGTAGCCACCATGAGCACCACTACACTAATAATCATTATCGTCGTGTTACTCCTCCTCTTCGGCGGCGGCGGCGGCTACTACTACCGCCGCGGGCGATAAGGACGACCGCGCAAGAGGCGAACTATTACTTCTAAGTGGAGGCGATTTGCCTTTATGATGGCCTCTCTTTCGTCCTGTCAGTAGTTCGTCAATTCATTAAACTCGACCACGTGTCCCTACGGCGCGCCGCTTGTCCCCTCGCAATCTCTCACTCTCAGGATCGCGAAGATCCTTCCGCGCCTCGCTACGTTGAAGTAGAATGGCGTTCAAAATCCTAGCAATAAAATCGTCTCAGGTTCGCAAGGGGTAATAGAGTGGTTACGACCGCCCCACCGTCTCAACGAGCAGGACCAAAGCAATCCGCTTTTAAGCGCTGGCTGCTGGAAGGCTCTGTCAAAGAGATAGAAGGGCCCTTCGAGCGCGAGAAGGAGCATCACCGCCATCACACCTGGTACAAAGTAATGTGTTTGACGGGCGTTGATTATTTTTCAACGCTCGGCTACCAGCCAGGCATTGCCTTTCTCGCCGCGGGCGCCCTGGCCCCGGTTGCGACGATAATCCTGGTTCTGCTGACGCTGTTGGGCGCCCTCCCAATCTATCGTCGAGTCGCGGAAGAAAGTCCTCATGGTGAAGGCTCGATCTCAATGCTGGCGGCGCTCATGTCGTGGTGGAAAGGTAAGCTCTTCATCCTTATCCTGCTGGGATTCGTCGCCACGGATTTCATCATTACCATCACGCTCTCGGCGGCAGACGCTACAGCGCACGTCGTAGAAAATCCCGTCATGCACGATCTGCTTCATGGCTTCAGGGTGACACCCGTGAACGTTGGTATTACGGTCGCGCTCATTACTTTTCTTTCGGCGGTCTTCATAAAAGGTTTTAAGGAGGCCATCGGAATTGCAGTTGTACTCGTGGTCGTTTACCTCTTGCTTAACCTGATCGTAGTTTGTGTGGGTTTGTATCACGTGGCGCAGCACCCGTCAGTGATTTCAAATTGGCAGAAGGCTTTGCTCAATCATCCAAGAGTAGGAGGCAATTGGACGATGATTATATTCGTCGGACTTTTGGTCTTTCCGAAACTCGCGTTGGGACTCTCAGGATTTGAGACAGGTGTGGCGGTGATGCCGCTCGTCAAGGGCGATGCGAACGACACGGAAGAGAAACCGCGCGGACGCATACGCAACACGAAAAAGCTGCTCGTCGTCGCTGCGCTCATTATGAGTGTCATGCTCGTCGCCAGCAGCTTCATCACGACGCTGCTGATCCCGGCCGACAAGTTTCGCCCGGCGCATGGTGACTTGCCCGCCGGAGCAGCGTCGGGCCGCGCCCTCGCCTATCTGGCGCACGAGTCCCTCGGTAGCGTCTTCGGCAGTGTTTACGACGTCAGCACAATACTGATTTTGTGGTTTGCCGGCGCGTCGGCAATGGCCGGGTTGCTCAACATCGTCCCGCGCTATTTGCCGCGCTACGGGATGGCGCCGGATTGGACGCGCGCGATGCGACCGCTCGTCATTGTCTTCACGACCATCACCTTTGCCATCACCCTGATCTTCAAAGCGGACGTGAATGCACAGGGTGGGGCTTATGCTACGGGCGTTCTGGTTCTAATGAGTTCGGCGGCGATTGCGGTGGCAGTCTCGGCTTGGCGGCGCAAACAGAAGTTCTGGGGCTCAGCTTTCGCACTGATCGCGCTCGTGTTCGCTTATACGACTGTAGTCAATGTCATCGAGCGACCGGACGGTATAAAGATAGCTGGTTTCTTCATAGCACTAATCATCGTCGTTTCCTTTCTCTCACGAATTGCCCGCACGACTGAACTGCGAGTCGAGAGTGTTGAGATAGACGAAACAGCGCAACGCTTCCTGGACGAGGCGGCGAGCCAGGGGACGATTCGCATTATCACCAACCGCCCCGAGGAGGGCGGCGCGGAAGAGTATCGGCGAGAAATAGCAGAGAACCGCCAGGATCACAATCTCTCATCTCAAGATCCTATCCTGTTTCTCGAAGTGGAAGTATGCGACGCTTCCGACTTTGCCAATAAGATGAAAGTTGAAGGGATGGAGGTGGGCGGCTATCGCGTGCTGCGCGCGGAAGGGCCCGCTGTCCCCAATGCCATTGCTGCTTTTCTGCTCTATCTTCGCGATCGAACGGGAAAGGTTCCGCAGGCGTATTTTCACTGGGGCTCGAAAAATCCAGTGGCCTACCTTTTCGACTACGTAGCTTTTGGACGAGGCGACACTGCACCGATGACCCGCGAAGTGCTCAGACAGGCCGAGCCGAACGAGGAAAAGCGACCTTCAATACATGTCGGCGGTTATTAAGTCCATCGATTACTGATTCGTAAATCGAACTTGCTATGTGATCAAGGTAGCCATCAGGCCTTGAGGATAAATCAGTTGGACCGTTAGTCAGTGGGAGTCACTTCCTTGACGGGCGTTCCGTCGGCATTCTTTTCGGCGCCAAACAGAGTTTCTTTGTTGTGAATCTCGTGTGTAGGCTCACCGTCTTTTACGACCTCTTGAACGGGACTTTCCATCAGGATTCTTTTCGGTTCCAAAGATAGTTTCCTTATTCTGAATCTCGGTGTTTCCGTCGCCCATGATTTTCTCCTATGATTGGACGGTTCAACTAAAGTCTATCGTCGCATCCGTCTAGGCAAGAGACGCCGAACGTTGCTGTGATCTTTTTGACGAGATCTACAGCGACTTCAGGTACTCAACCAGCTCGCGCTTTTCTCGGTCTGTCAAATTTAATCCCCCAAAACTGTTGTAGTGATTGACCACGTCTAATAATGTCGCAAAGCGACCATCGTGATAGAAGCCACCCGTCTGGTGCGTCCAGAGCCCTTTGAGTGGCGACGTGCGGTAGCGCTCGTCAGGCGAGCGGTTCGCCTGAAAATCATCGATGCCGATTTCGGCAGGCGTGTGCATGTTCCAGCCCGGTTCGGTGAATGTGGGCGGAACGTGGCAAACGGAGCACTGCGCCTTGCCACTGAATATGGATACACGAGGTTTCGACCCACCACCTTCGTCACATTCTCACTGATGCTATCGGAGTAGGTGCAGGCAAGGTTAATGTGAAGGTCAGACACCTGCCGCTGTTGAATGAAGACAGGCTACTTCTTTGTACTGACGGCCTGACGGAGATGGTTGATGAAGAAGAGATCGCGGGAGTGCTCATGCGTGACCAGAGCGCTCAGGATACGTGTCAGACTCTCGTGGATCTCGCCTTGGAACATGGTGGAACAGACAACGTGACGGTGCTTCTGGCGAAGTACGAGATTCCGGTGTGAGGCTGATCTAGCCCCCGGCAGCTTCTTTGGACGTAGTCAGTTGCCATCCTTTCATAATTAGAGGAGTCTAAATTGACTACAGCTGGTCCAGCCATTTGTGCGCTAGGCCGCATATAGTCTGCAGTTGATTGAACATCAACTACTTTGCATATGTGTGTTGTCGCACGGACGGCTTGAATGTCCAGGCGTATATTGAAATGAATTGGCGGGATTCTCTTTGCGGGAAACGAGTCCACAGGGTTGATTGGTATCCGGACAACGAGGGGACGAGTTTTCACCGGCAGTGGTTCGATTACGAAGGACTTTACACCGAAGCTCAGATTAGGGGCGGAACTCTTCGGCGCTGTGATCAGCAATTTTCAGCTAAGCAAGGGCCAACTGGCGACACAGATCGGCGGGAACTACATGCTCTCGAAGCGATTCACGCTGGCCTTTGGCGTCATCGGCGGCCGCTTCGTTGCTAGTCCCCGCTTGGGCGGACTCATCGGTTTCGCCTATGACTTCAAATAGATTTTAGGCTTCTAATTCGCTAATAGCAGTTTGGCACGTTCGATCACTGTCGTCGTCGCCTCCTGGTAGCGATCATTGAACACCAATATGCCTAGCTCGCCACGCATTGCTTCAGCCGCAGATGAAGAAAGGACCATGAAGCACTCCGCGGCGCGACTCTCGATCGTCGTCGCCGTTTTCCTGATCGCACTCAAAGGCATGTCGGGTTGGCTGACAGGCTCCATTAGCGTCTGGGCTTCGCTGCTCGATTCCGTGCTGGACCTTTTTGCATCAACTTTGAACTTCATCGCGGTTCGGGCCGCGTCGCGGCCTGCCGACGAACATCACGCGTACGGACATGGTAAAGCCGAGTCGCTGACCAGCCTCTTCCAGGCAATTCTCATTGGGGCCTCAGGCGTCTTCATCGTCTGGGAGGCGGTCCACAGAATCAGAGAGCCGCATCAGACACGCTCAGAAACGATCGGAATCGTCAGCATGATTATTGCGATTGCACTGAGCGGATGGCTCGTGAGGAAACTGCGGCGTGTTGCGAAGGAGACTGAATCGCCGGCTCTGAGTTCGGACGCGCTCCACTATGTCACGGACATTTACATCAATACGGGAGTGCTCATCGCGCTTCTTCTCACAGCGTTCGGCGGTTGGAGCCTGGCCGACCCGTTGATTTCGTTAGTTATTGCGCTTTACATTATTAAGTCGGCTATTGGGCTGGCTCACGAATCGATAAATGTTCTGATGGACCGCAGCTTGCCGGTTGAGATCGACCGTACGATAGCTGAGATAGCGGCTCGTTATCGGACGATGGGTGTAAGGGGGTTCCATGACTTGCGGACGCGCCGGTCAGGCTCACAGAAGTTCATAGACTTACATTTGGAAGTTGATCGGAACAAGCGGTTCGAGGAGGCACACGACCTAACTGTGAGAGTTTTACGGGCAATCGAAGCTGAAATTCCTCGCAGTAAGGTACATATCCATAGCGACCCAGTCGAATGAGGTTATGATTCGCGCGTTCCTGAAACTACTGTTGATTCCATGTCAGCAACATGCCAATTGCGGCGGCAAACATAACAGCGGTGGCCGCCCAGCCGATAATGTTCGCTCCGAGGCCGTTCACTTTGTCGCCCATAATTTTCCGGTTGCTTGAAACGAACATGATGATTAATAAGAGCGGCGGCGAGAGCACGCCGTTGATGACTGCGGTCCAAAGGAGAGCCTTCATGGGATTGATTGCCATTCCTCATACAGCGCATGGATGACAATTTGACTACAAAGGATGAGGGTAACGATGATGGATCAGCTCATTAATTACAGCGAGGTCGCGCCCGAGGGGATGCGAACGCTGAGGGGGCCGTGACGCACAATTAGCCTCTTGATTGTCCGTACCGCTCGCGCAGAAACTCAGCATACTTAGGATCCCGTTCACTGACTCCAGGCTTTACGATGATCTTCAACCCAGTTCAGATGTCGGTGGAGTCGAAGATAATAACGAGCTGCGGTACTAAACTCTGCCTTAAGCCCTAGTCTCGTCTTCATTCGGTCACTAATGATGGTTCTCCCGGGGGAACCTGCAGCGAGTTCCTCATATATCCTCACGTCATCCGCGATGGCGTGATAGAGCTGTTCCCGCTTGGAATTCTCAACTAAACCAGTGCGCCTATTGCATCGACATGCACACAAAAGACGCCCGGGCAGGCGGCGAGGCCGAGCAACGGCTCTACGCCCTGTCCGCTTGGCGCGAGACCCCGTTCTTCACGGATCGGGAGCGAGCCGCGCTCGCCTGGGCGGAGGCGGTAACGCACATCAGCCATGGGTCTGTCCCAGACGCGCTGTACCAGGAAGCCCGGCGCCACTTCTCGGAGAAGGAGTCTCGTGGACCTAACACTCGCGCTGATCGCTATCAACGGGTGGAACCGGCTGAGCATCTCGTTCTGCACCGTGCCGGGGACCT
>DIYZ01000205.1 GCA_002427845.1 Chloracidobacterium sp. UBA6041
AATCCAAACTGCATCAGCACCCACCAAACAGCCTTCCTTGACACCCTTTAAGGCCGACTGTTACATTACGCGGTCTTTTTCCCATCTCGATTTATCGCAAGTGTTTGCAAAGGAGTTTGCTTGAGTACTGAATCCGGTTTTCTATTTACGTCAGAGTCTGTCACCGAGGGCCATCCCGACAAGATAGCCGACCAAATATCAGACGCAGTTTTGGATGCCGCCTTAACCGAGGATCCTACCGCTCGCGTTGCTTGTGAGACGTTGGTCACTACCGGTCTGGTCGTCATTGCCGGCGAGATAACCACGAGCGCACGCGTCGATTACACCAAAGTCGCGCGCGAGACAATTAGGGACATAGGTTACACCAGGGCCAAGTTTGGTTTCGATTCCGAGACGTGCAGCGTGCTTTCCGCGCTTGATCGCCAGTCTCCGGATATCGCCATGGGCGTGGACACTGGCGGCGCGGGCGATCAGGGTTTGATGTTTGGGTTTGCTTGCAATGAAACCCCGGAGCTAATGCCCTTGCCTATTCAGTTGGCCCACCTGCTGGCACGACGACTTTCCGAAGCCCGCAAAACAGGCGAGCTTCCCTATCTCAGGCCTGATGGTAAATCACAGGTTACTATCGAATATCGCGACGGCCGGCCTTTTCGCGCTGCGGCCATCGTCATCTCGTCGCAGCACGACCCTGACGTTCCGAATGAACAATTGCGCGCGGATATTGAAGAAAAAGTCATTCGCAAGACTGTCTCGTCTGACTTGATGGACAAAGACACGAAGCTTCATATCAATCCTACGGGACGATTCGTGACCGGTGGTCCACAGGGTGATGCGGGTCTGACGGGTCGGAAGATTATTGTTGACACCTACGGCGGTTACGCTCCCCACGGCGGCGGCGCTTTCTCCGGAAAAGATCCGACGAAGGTTGATCGCTCCGCGGCATACATGGCTCGCTACGTGGCGAAGAATATTGTTGCTGCCGGGCTGGCGGATCGTTGTCTCGTACAACTTGCCTACGCTATTGGCGTAGCGGATCCGGTTTCAGTTCTGATTGATACGCAGGGCACCGGACGTCTAAGCGAGAGCCAGTTGGCGAAGCTCGTGCGCGACAACTTTGAGTTGACGCCTCGCGGCATTATGGAAGAGTTGAATCTTCGTCGTCCTATCTACAAGGCAACGGCCGCGTACGGCCACTTTGGTCGCGAGGAAAATGGCTTCACCTGGGAAAAGACCGACAAAGCCGAATCGCTGCGGTCCGCCGCTGGAACTTAGACTCAGCAGTTCAGCAGTTTTAAGCAAACAAGATAATTCATTAAAAAGGATATTGCCGTAATGAGTGCAACACGCTCGCTCGAGTTTGACGTTAAAGATATAGGCCTGGCGAAACAAGGCAAGCAGCGCATTGAATGGTCTGAACGCGAAATGCCGGTGCTGCGGCTAATCCGCGAGCGCTTCGGGGATGAAAAGCCGCTCAAGGGCATCCGGCTCGTGGCCTGTGCCCACATTACAACGGAAACCGCCAACCTTGCCCGCGCTCTTCAGGCAGGCGGCGCCGAAACGGTTTTGATTGCCTCCAATCCCCTTTCAACCCAGGACGACGTCGCGGCGTCGCTTGTTTCCGATTGGGGCATTCCGGTTTACGCGATCAAAGGCGAGTCGACCGAAACTTACAACCGGCATGTTCGCACTGCCCTGGATTTTCATCCGGACATAATTATCGATGACGGTTCTGACGTCGTTGCCGCGTTGTTGAAAGAGCGCGGCGACCAGGTCAAAGAATTGATTGGTTCAACTGAAGAGACAACCACTGGCATTCAACGGCTTAAGGCAATGCAAGCCGCCGGCGTTTTGACGTTCCCCACGATCGCCGTGAACGACGCGCAGACAAAACATTTTTTTGACAATCGTTACGGCACGGGCCAGTCCACGCTCGACGGAATTATTCGCGCCACCAATATTCTGCTGGCGGGTAGAAACATAGTGGTGGTTGGTTACGGCTGGTGCGGCAAAGGCGTCGCTTTAAGAGCCCGCGGGATGGGCGCCAACGTCATCGTCACCGAAGTCGATGCCATCAAAGCGATCGAGGCGGTGATGGACGGTTTCCGCGTGATGCCGATAGCCGAAGCGGCCTCATTGGGAAACATCTTCATCACAGTGACGGGCAATCGTCACGTGATTGATGG
This sequence comes from Chloracidobacterium sp. UBA6041, assembly GCA_002427845.1. Classification (GTDB taxonomy): domain Bacteria; phylum Acidobacteriota; class Blastocatellia; order Pyrinomonadales; family Pyrinomonadaceae; genus PSRF01. The sequence goes on from DIYZ01000205.1 coordinate 2,184, forward strand.
TCAACATTTCGAGAAGATGAAGGACGGCGCGATCGTTTGCAACAGTGGTCACTTCGATCTTGAACTTAATCTGGTTGCGCTGCGCGAAATGTCAGAGGCAGCTGTCAGTGTCCGGCCTTTTGTTGAAGAGTATAAGATTAAGGCGAGCGGCCATCGCGTAATGGTGTTAGGCGAAGGTCGGTTGATTAATCTGGCGGCGGCCGAGGGTCATCCGGCCAGCGTCATGGACATGAGTTTCGCCAATCAGGCGCTCTCCGTTGAATATCTTGTGAAGCGCAAGGGTGAGCTCGAGCCGGGCGTACACTTGCTGCCTTCGGAGGTTGACACGGAGATCGCCAGCCTGAAGCTGCAGGCCCTGGGCCTGGCGATAGATACGCTGACCTCCGAACAACTCGAATACATCTCGAGCTGGGAAACCGGGACCTAACTTCAGGTTCGGACGCGCGACAGAAAATAGGTCCCCGCCGCGGCGAAGATCACGGGCGGGGACCATGCCGCAACCTCAGGCGGCAACAAGCCATGATTCCCCAGTTGCTGAAACCCGCCACCAATTCCCCAGTAAGCCACGCTCACGCCGACTGCCATACAGAGTGCGACGATTGCTCCACGTCGACCAAACGCCAGGGCCAGAGGCATTCCAATAAACGCCATCACGATAACGCTGAACGGGTTGACGTATTTCCGTTGTAACGCGAGTGCCAGCGCAGACACATCCACGCCACGCTGTTTCGCAGCTCTCAAGTAACTACTCAAAGCCAATACGCTAAGCTGTGAAGGCTTGTCGACTGTGGGCTTAAAAACCTCCGGTGGATCCACGCCCATCAGGTGTGCTTCGGCATCCGCTCTCCGTTCTACAACCATCCCGCGCAAGCTAACTGTCTCAGCGTCTTTGATAACCATCTGGTCAGCCGCCGTCCAGAACGCCGACTTGCCGATCGTCACACGGCTCAGGTGCACTCCCTCATCATCCAGTTCGTAAATGGCCGGTTCAAGCAGGATCCCACGATGTTCATCAAATTCATATGAGTACAAGCGCTTGTTCTCAACAGACGCCAACCACTGACGACCCGTTCCCGTGATCGCGCGTGCTTGTCCACCTCTAATTCTCGCGCGCAAGGCTTCCTGCTTTACATTAGCTGAGGGCATCAAGTGTTCCTGCACCAACCAGGTCCCGGCGCCGGTGGCGATGGCAAACAAAAGACCGGGAATCATCAGCCGGTAAACGCTCTGTCCCGACGCCCACCAGGCGATTGCTTCGTTTCGCCGCGCCAACAGAGCGTAGGTGATGAGCACGGTAATGAGCATCGTGGCGGGAAACAGTTCTACCGCAACCAATGGCAGCAGGAACAGCAGGTACTTCGCGACGATGCCCGCAGGCACGTGATTGCTGCCAATAAAGCGCCAGAGCTCAAACAGCGTGAAGATGATGAAAATTGAAACCAGAGAAATGAAGCCGAGCAGAAAACTACCGGTCAGCATTCGAAAGAGACTCGTATCGAGCAAACTCGGAAATCCTGAACGGCTTCCTCCAAGCGTGTGCTCGGCTTCGCCGGTTTTGTAGCCGACAGATAACTTTGCTGCTTTCTTGAAAATCTTTTTAGTAAAGCCAAGCCGTGGAATACCGTTAAAGCGCAACAGAATCAAGCTCAACAAAAGTATCACGCCAGTAGCCATCCATTCGCCGGTAATGGCAGAAACCGCATTGGTTCTGGCGAGTGATTCACCGAGCAAAGAGATAAGGTAGTAGACAACAACTACGGCGAGCGCGAGCAAAATGCCGGCGCCGCGTCCGCCGCGTCTGACTCTCATTCCTAACAACGCGCCGAATAACGCAAATACGAGTGGCGCGGCCGAGAGCGCAAGCTTGCGTTGAATGGTCCTCTCCGCTTCCCTTCTACCATCCAGCGAAGCGGATCGCGCTTGCTGCTTTAGATCGTTCCAGTCCAGCTCTTCGGTTTGCCCTTCCTTTTGACTGAGGCGTTCCAACAACGCCGCCCGTCCGGTATTTATCGCTATTCGAAGTTGCTCGAGCCGCTCGACGACGTAGGATCGTTCAGCAGATTCTGAGGACGGCAGTTTCATTGCCAAGGCATCACTCAAAACGAGTTCTGATTTTTCACCGGAGGAATCTATCCGCCCCGAGCGAGCGGTCACGATTCTTGTCGAGCCATCAGGCTGTTGTGCGTAAATGAAGACGCGTCCCCAAAGTCCCTGATTCTTATCACCGTCCCTGACGTAGATCACGTATCCGGGAATTTCGGTGTTGAATGTGCGCGGCTCAACCGGCGATTCGAGCTTTCGCAAGGCGCCTTCCACGGCTACGCGTCTGAGATCGCGCGCAGCCTGCGGCGCCTCGCGCACATGCAAAACCGTAGCGAGTATGGTCGCCAACAGCCCAATAACCAATGCCGGCCACAGCAGACTCCAGGTGCCCACGCCGGCAGCGCGGATAGCCACTATCTCGCTGTCACTACCCATGCGCGCAAACCCGATCACGATTCCGGCGAGAACAGCGATAGGTAGAGTCAGAACCAGCACGCTCGGCAGCAGAGCGGCGGCAATTTCTCCGGCCAACGAAATGGGCAGGTCGGTGTAGATGGCAAGTTCGGCGAATCGGCCGGCCTGCTGTGTGAAAAGAATGGCCGTCAGGAGTACCAGCGAGAGCAGCACGTAAGGAAGGGCTCCCTGAGCTACATATCTGGCTATCAACTTTCTGCCAATCAACATTTAAACTAACTTCTCAGGTGTTGTGGAGATCGCTTTACTGAAAGGTCGACCTCAATCGTGGCTGTCTTTCCAATACGCGGCCGATAAGTTGATGCGTTAGCTCAGCCATCTCGCGATGAATACTCGCCGGGAGTTCGCGAGATTCTTTCGCAAAAACATAAGGCGCTAGTTTTTGTGATGCGCGAAGCTGCGTTTGCAGTCGCCTCGACAAAACTGCGCCAACCCCCCGGCTACAAGTGCGGCAGCGAAAAGCCATGTCGGCGCCCATAAATGCCCGGTCGTTTTCGTTGAAAGCACGATGACATTCCCCGCAACGGCGGATATCCGGAAGATATCCTTCGAGCTTCAGCAACCAAATCTCGAAGTACCGCAGGATTACCTGCAGGTCCGGCTGCGATTCAGAGATTGCTTCAAGGCAGGCGCTCACCATGCGGAAGAGCTTCTCGTTAGGTTGGTATGGCGGTGAAAACTCGATTACAAGGTCCCCCATGTAAGCCAAACCGGCGAGCGTCTCCGCCTGGCTGGACAAGTCGAAATGTGACTTCAGTATTTCAACCTGACTGAGCGATACCAGTTCCTGATTCTCTTTTTGGTAGTAACTGATTTTCGCCAGCGTGAACGGCTCGAGCGCTGCGCCAAACCTACTCTTAAGTTTTCTACAGCCTTTCGCAACTCCGCGAATCAGGCCAGCGCTGCGCGTCAGGCAGACAACGATCTTGTCGGCTTCGGCAAAATTGTAAGTACGTAAGACCAGTGCCTCAGTTTCGAGAATAGCCATTCAAATACCGACTCTCCGGCGAAACAAGATCCTAGAAAGGGAGAAAGTAAAGTATCCAGCTCAGCACCAGGCCAATAAGAAGAAACTCAAGAAATACTTTAAGTCCATAAACCAGACGGTCTCTGTTTGTGTCTTTTGCAACCGTGCCGAACACAACCGCGGCCACGACGGCAAAGGCTGTCATTACCAGAAAGTGTCTCATGACTTCCTCCCCGCCGCGATATCAAAGGCGTCCAGCATTGCCAGATAATTTAGCAGTCCCGCGATCAGAAGAAATGTATTCCCGTATTCAAATGTCGCTCGCGCGGCGTGAATCGGATCATCGGCGAAGCCGGCGCCAGTTAACCAGCAAAAGATATAGAGCAAGCCTGCACCCAGGTTAGCAATCATTGGCGGCACTTGCAGCAAAGCGGAAGGGCCTTGATCAGTGCCAGCTACCGCAAATAGATGTCCGCCCATCCAAAGGCCCCCAAGGAAGCTCGCCCAAACCGCCCCCCCGAGGAGAAGAGCTCTCACCCATCTTCCCTGAAGTAGATGGCCAAGACCGGGAACCAGCCAAGCGGCAATACCCATCACCCATGCTTTGCGGGGCGCGCTCTCATGACTCTCCAATTGTTGAATGTTAACGTTACTCAAAATTAACCTCCGCGAAGTTTCGGACTCCGATAAGCCATCCAGCGCAAGCCAATTCGCTAATGCTATACTTTAACTGACGATCCAAGAATCTGCTCAATGCGCTTGGTACTGATGCAGTTTGACTA
>DIYZ01000100.1:0-6556 GCA_002427845.1 Chloracidobacterium sp. UBA6041
AAGATTTCGCTGAAAAAATCTTGGCCCGCATTTGCCCTCTAACGAGTTTTTCGGTTGCGGCGAATGATTTTTGATTCCCCGTTTTTTGCGATTCTTGATTTTTCCGACAGACTTCTTCGCGGGCTGGTGATTCTTATCTGGTCTCGGCTCCTGGGGTTCCGCTGCGCTCCACCCCAGGCTTTATGCTGTCGCCTGCTAACGCAGGCTGCTCGATCCGTCCAAAGCCGCGCCAGCTATTCTTGTTGTGCCAGCCGATCACGACGTCTTTTGCCTCGACGTCGAGCCACCATTCTTCAAATTCATCGCGTCGAACATAGTGAGACGTAGGGGCCACCAGATGATCGAAAACAATTGTGTGCTGCTCCCGCCAGCCAAAGCTCGAGATAGCGCTGAGGTAGTCGTTGTAGAAAAGATGTTTCGCTAACGACGAGCCGGTTTGGGAACGGTTAAGTGGTCCATAAACCAGCTTCGTCGCCAGGTATAAAAGAGCAGCCGGCAGCTTCGATAAATGCAACAGTGCGCGGCGATCGATACGCGAGCTGAATTTCTCGCGCAACGGATTGACCCCGCGAGTGATCCACTCATTGTTCTCCGCTCCATAGACCCACGCTGAAAGAGATCCGCCCTCTTTTACTTTCGAAGCTAACGAACGAAAGCCGCTTCTGGGGTCAGGCAGGTGGTGCAGCACGCCAACCGAAAATGCATAATCAAACACGCGCGCGAAAGGCAACTGATAAATGTCGGCCTGAACTATGTGCGCATTTTCCAGATGACGAGTTGCCGCAAATGCTGTTTCAACGGCGCTGCTGAGATCAACCCCGATTACTTCTCTAGCTCCCCAACCGGCCGCCAGCAAAGTGTGCCTGCCCTTGCCGCAACCACCTTCCAACACAACTTTCTCGCGGAAAAATTCCGGCCGCACGGGCCCTATCCACCCAAGAAACTGATCAGCATAGAGCTCGTCGCTATGTGTGAAATGCTGCCATTGCCAACCAAAATTTTCCGCCGTGGCCGCTTTGTCTGGTGCAAGATTTTCCGGCGCGGCAAATCGGGGAATGCCGCGCGTAATCAAAAAAGCGCGTTTACACGAAACGCAAACGAGCTCGCCCTCGATGACTTCAGCCGCTTCCGCACGCGCGACCGACGCCAACGCGATTTTACCGACGCATGAAGGACATCTCAGGTAATCGACTAGCTTACGCTTCATAAGACAAACTACGTCGCTCTTTCTCCAATATGAGAGCGGAGACTTTCGGAACGAATTGGAGTTTCTGATTGCTCGGGATCAAATGTATGGCAGATAAGAATGGCTGACAAGCAGAGGCGCGCGTGCCAGGGATGCGGAGGAAACAGATAACCTAAGACTTTGAACGCAGGGTTATGCCACCGACAAGATACGCCGTTTCACCCGAGTTCGACTGGAGCCGAATACTGTAGTCGCCGGGCGGCGCGTTGGGCGCCACGGTGACGTCGAAACTAATCACCGGCGTAGAACCCGGGAATTGCTGCAACGTCAAACTTGCGGGGTCGACGGTAATAAAAGGGGAGCTCATTACGAGACCGGTGCCTGGAACCTGGTCCACTCCTTCGCCTGACACGTAAATAGTGAGCTTCGTGCCGGCCCTGGCTGGGACGGGCACGGTTGAGAGCTCTCCATTCGTTCCAATGAAGCGAGGGTTCAATGTGGGCGGAGAATTTTGCGGCGGCACCAGGACGTAGTTTAGCGCCGTAACCTTGTCCGGAATGACCCGGACTCGACTCCTGATCTCTACGCTGCGAAAGGCCCGTTGACGCGCCCGTGAATCATGGTCCATAGCGGCGGCGGTTAGGGCGACCGCTTCATCGGCCGGGCCATCCAGATACTCGGCCAGCGCTCGATAACTACCAGGAGGAACACCATTAATAATGAATCGCCCGTTCGCTGTAGTGAGCGTGCTCGCTATCACGCGCCCGGCAGGCAGGTCTTCAATCCAAACATGAGCGGCATTCGCGGGCAAAAGATTTCCGTCAATGCTGTCCAAAATCCGTCCTTCGATGGTGCCCGCTTTTTCTCGAGATCCATAAAGATTGCGAGCGGCAGCGATATCAGCGTCGCCAAGCGTACGCCCAGTCAACGCGGGCAGGCCGTAGGTGCCGTTGAGTCCCTGAGATGCCTGCATCGTAGCAGCGATAACGTGGGAATGGTTTAAGCCCAGCAGATGTCCGATCTCATGAGCAAGCGTCGACTCAAGATCGTAAGTACCGAACGTGCCATCCGTTGAAAACTGAATCGGGGTGCCGTCGTCAGAATATGGGTAGGGATTGATAGCGATATCGGCCTCGGTGATCTCGCCAGTTTCCGTATCGTAAAAAACGCGGGTGCGCGCCGTACTCTTCGCCTCACCAAAGAGAGCCAGGTTTTCTGAAGCCGGCGCAACCGTGATCAGATTTATTCCGTCGCCGCTATGGCTCGGGCTGATTGATTGAGTCTTCGAAGAGCTGACGACAAACGCAATATTAGTAATGGTAGACCAACTATTTAGGGCACGCTGAACGGCGCCGACGACGTCGCTGTCAGCTTTGATACCCGGAGAAGGCGACAGCAGGGACGTAGACAAAGCAATCTGGATCGTCTTCGTCGGCCACTTAATTTGCCGTTCCTGGGGCGCGGCCGGCAGATCAAAAGACGACGGCAAACTGGACACTACAAACGCCAGCAGAGCCATTACCGCCAGAATAGGATGGGAACGTCGCATGCCGTGTGAACTGAATGTAAACGTTAGAGAGAATGCCGGCGTCCAGCTAGGACGGGGAGACAAAACACCCGCCGATAGTATCATTGGCGGCCGTGTCTTGGCAGCAAAAAACCGAAACCCGCACAATGGACGTGCGGGTTCGGAAGGACGTATTCTGGGTTCTCCGGGCTATGGAATGATCACGATATGCGGAGCGGTGTCAGCCGGTCTGCTCGAAACTATTGTCGTACCTCGGGTGGCCGTCACAACCATAGGATAATCGCCCGGTGCGAGGGTTGACGGCAAGGTGATCGTAATAAAATCGTACCCAAACATATTCGTATTAGGCCGAACCGAAGTAGCGGCAATGTCGGTCGTGCCAATAGTTACTTTAGTTTCGCTTGCCACAACGCCTCGCACGCCCGTCATGTAGATGTCGAGCACCGTTGGTACCAGCGTTCCGGAGCTATCCGCCGTCATCACTTTGAAAGGGCCGGTAACACAACCCGATATCGCGGTATTGGTCACATTGCAGACCATTGCAGTTCCACCGGCGTCATTGGTCGACGTAAAGATGTCCGGTTGCGAGAACAGGATCTGCACGAAGCCACGGTAAACCGTTCCGTTGTTATTGATGACGACGGTCGCGACGCCGGTTGAGACGCCTATGGGCATCACAAAGTTGATTCCTTCGGCCGGCGAATCTCCCACAAAATAAAGTCCGGCAGCCGCGCCATTTACAGAAACAGATACTCCGGCAAGTTCGACAGGAAGTATTGGGCTGCGTGCCGTTTCTGAACCACCGACAGCGTTCTTGTCGGAATTAGATAGCGGCACAGTCGATCTGACGATGCTTAACTCCCCCGGCGCGAGCGCGACGGCAACGGTGCCTGGCGTTGGTGTTGGAGTGGGCGAAGGCGTCGGGCTTGCAGTCGGCGTGGCGGTAGCGACTGGAAAGTTGCTGGCGCCCGTAAAGAATGACAGCACGGCCGACGATTCCGTAAGCACCGGCGGAGTTAACAAATAGAATACCTCGATGGACAGATCTGAGTTGCCTCCTCCAAGTTCCGCGCCGCTCAAGCTGAAGGCAATTCTTCTTCGCGAACTGCTGGCGAGGGGACGTATCGGTATGTCACTAACGAGCGTGCCTGTAGGATTATTAGTTAGCCGTTTGAAAGTACTCGAAGAGCTTACGGGAAGATCTGTCAGGAAGACTTGCGGCTGGCGCAACACATTCAGGCCCGTGCTGTCCTGATCCGTAGTGGGGAAACTTCCGTCGGTTTTGAAGTTAAGAGCGGAAGCAAAGATGAGAGCGCCTGGCGTTAACCCGGTATAGTCGGTGAACGTCGGGAAATGTCTGATATCACCTGGTGCGGTGAGTGGACGCAGCCCAACCTGCGCAAACGAATCCCCGGCAATGTTATAAACAAAGGTCGCCAGAAACGAGGTGTTAGTCGTGCTGTCGTTACCTTTCGGATCCGCGGCCCGCGACTCAAAAGCAATTAATGCCCCGTCGCGGCTTAGGCGGCGACCGGGACTCAACAGATTCACACTCGATCCCGTAAATGTTCCGCTGGTTTCCGACTTCGTTCTCGTAACCTGAATAACATTGGCTAGACCTGCTCCGGTAAAATCAGCAACGTAAACTTCGGCGTTCCCATGACCTGCGCCGTCATCGTTATTGGCGCCCGCCAGATTCGCGGTTGAGATAAACGCCACCCGCGAACCGCTGGCGGAGAGCGATGGGTTTTGTTGGAAGCGCGCAAAAGTTTTTACTCCTACCGTCTCGTCTTGAGTGTTTGTTGCCTGAATAAATGTGCCCGCGGGGCTGGTCAGATTTCGAAAGAAGAGTTCGGGATTACTATCAGTGTTTCCGCTTCCGACTAAATTCCGCGTCGATATAAAAGCGATGATACTTCCGTCATCGTTGATAGCAGCTTCGCGATTGTCGTCGGCAACGAAAGGCAGAACACCGGTTGCTCCGGCAGAAGGTACGCGGCTCGCCGGCGTATTTGTCACCTGCACGAAGGTGCCTGCGGAAAGATCCTGAAAAGCAACGTCGTCGCCGCTGGTGAGATCCAGCGTGTCTGTTACCTCGGGCAGTTGATAAATCCAGATCTCCTGATTGGCATCGGTGGCGAGGGTGCCTTCCGTACCGTCGAAGTTGGGCAAACTCGGAGAGTTGGAACTAAAGACGATCGTGTAAACCCGCTTCCCGGCGACGAGCGCCGGCTCGAAACTGATCACCGGTCGATTATTACTGATCTCAATTTTTATCTGCGTGGGATCCGCAGGTGTTGGATTCGGAGATGGCGTCGGGGTCGGGCTCGGAGTCGGTGTCGGACTCGGAGTTGGTGTCGGACTCGCCGCTTGCTGAACGTTTTTTGTATTGGTTATCTGAAAGATCCGTCGCTGGGCATAGTCAAGCAGGAAGATTTCGCGATTCCCGTCTGCGTTATTTCGGTTTTGGGTAGCCACATCTCCGTTTGATTCAAAGACGACGAAGCGGCCATTGGCAGTAATGTCTCCGGCGAAAGAGGAGAAAGGATTGCCTGCGCCGCCCACCGGTGAAGATGTTATCTGGGTAATAAATGGATCGGGTGTGGCGCTCGAACTTTGCCCCACCGCTATTGAAAACGCCCCGCAGACTACGATAAACGCAATAATGGCGCAATGAGTACGGAAAACGTGCTTCACAAATTCCTCCGAAATAAAGACGCAGATACGAGCAGATTAGATGCCCTCGGGGAGCGAGCAGCAGCATTACGTGGGTGAAAAAGATTCAAGTAGTCACCCAGCGTTAAAAGAACCGACATTTTACGCAGAGATCAGGCTAACCGCAAGCTGCCATAAGTCAGGGGAAATTCAAGTCACGCCGCGGCTTATGGTCATTTCAGATCTCGACCGCAGAACATCAAAAACTCTTGACAGCTACTCTTTGAGCAGCATAAGGTCTGGCCTGCACCCCCAACATAATTTATCCCCCAAGGGCGCCAACCTCTTGTATCCAGGCCGAAGGGTTGATGCGGCAGTCCGGCATCGAGCCCGAAACATTGGAATGCTACGAACAACTCTCGCCACCTACGCTTTGGGATGGTTAGATCCGCAAGAGTCGGTGTACGCCTATCATGAGTAAATTCTCGCGATTACTTAACGTCGTCGTTTGAAACCAGAGAAATCGAAACAAGGAGAACGGACATGTCGCGTCTGAAATTAAGAAGAGGTCAAACAAGAAAACTCGTAAGCTTGTCGCTGAGTTATTTCCTATTCCTATGCATGCTCCCGATCATTCCTGCCGCGCGCGCCCACATCTTATTGCCGAATACCAGCAAAGACGCGCAGAACCAGGGGCCGCAGCCGGAGATTGCTGTCGTCCCGCCCGGCGCGGCTTATCGGCAGACAAACTTTGTCTCGGACATCCCCGGCCTCGCGTTCATTCAGGATCCTTTGCTCGTCAACCCCTGGGGCATCGCGATGTTGGCCACCAGCCCCTTCTGGGTCGCTAACAACGGCACGAGTACGGCGCAACTCTTCAATGGCGACGTGGCGGGAAGTCCGCTCGTTCGTCTCACCGGCCTGCCGACGGTGACCATCCCCGGCGGACTGCCGACGGGGGCGGTCGCCAACGCGACCTCCGACTTTAATGTCACGCCCGTGGGCGGCAGCCCCGCGCCCGCGCGCTTCATCTTCGACTCGATCACCGGCAACATCGTGGCGTGGCAGGGGGCACTCGGCACCACCGCTCAGATTGTTCACAGTAGCCCGCTGGGCCACGTTTATACGGGCCTCGCCATTGGCAGCAACGCCGGGGGCAACCGGCTCTACGCTGCTGACTTCCGCAA
>DIYZ01000100.1:6853-12884 GCA_002427845.1 Chloracidobacterium sp. UBA6041
CAGAACATCGGCGGCTCGCTCTACGTCGCTTATGCGAAGGTGGGAGTGGACGGGTTCAGCGAGAATGGGCTGGGGAACGGCTTCGTTAGAAAGTTCAACACCGACGGCGTCCGCGACCTCGCGTTTGGCATCAACAACGGCGCACTCGACGCGCCCTGGGGCCTGGTCGTCGCACCGGCGACCTTTGGCATCTTCGGTGGCGCACTTCTGGTCGGCAACTTCTCAGATGTGGGCAAGATCAACGCCTACAGTAACAACACGGGCGCGTTTCTCGGCATGCTTAAAAACGAAGCCGGCGTGGACATAGAGATCAATAAGCTATGGGCGCTGATTTTCGGCAACGGCGTCGCCGGTGGCGATCTCGGCACGCTCTACTTCTCTGCCGGCATCGGTGAAGAAGAGCACGGACTGTTTGGCTCTTTGAAGCCAACGACTGCTTCAGCCACCTCGCTTATCCAATTTGCAACGGACGAATTCGCTATCGGGGAAGGCAGTGGCCATATCGATATTTCGGTGACACGCGCGGGCGACGCTTCGGGAACAGCAACAGTCAACTTCAACACCTTCGACGAATCGCAGCCCGCCCATGCTTCGCAGAAGAGCGACTACGAAATAGCGCTCGGCAAGCTAACGTTCAACCCCGGCGAGACGTCTAAAACTGTCCGCATCCTGATCGTCAACGATACCTTCGTGGAGGGCGACGAGACGGTTGACCTCGCTATCTCGAACCCGACGGGGGCGGGCGTCGGATTGGGGAGTCCAAACACCGCCGAGCTTAGAATCCTCGACAACGATTCAGTGCCGCCGACGACGAATCCGATTGACGACGCGTCCTTCTTCGTTCGCCAACACTACCTCGACTTCCTCAACCGCGAACCGGACGCGGCCGGTCTCACTTTCTGGACTAACCAGATTACTTCGTGCGGCGCCGATGCTGCTTGCCGTGAAATCAGACGCATCAACGTGAGCGCGGCTTTCTTCCTCTCTATCGAATTCCAGAAGACCGGCATCGAGGCGTATATGACGCATAAGGCGGCGTTCGGGACGCTTGCGGCAGGCTTCCAACCACCTACTGTGCCCGTTTTGTATGGGACGTTTGAACGCGACACGCAGGCGCTGCAGAAGGACTTCGTCTTCGGGCAGCCAGGGGCAGACGCGATACTTGAAGGCAACCTGCAAGCCTATTTTAACGACTTCGTCACGCGGCCTGAGTTTGTCAACAAGTATCCGGCGAGTCTGACCAACGCCCAGTATGTTGATAACTTGCTGGCAACTGCGGGGCTTTCGCCCAGCAACTTCGTTGTAAACCTAACGAACGCCCAGGAGAATCCGCCCACGAACCCAACGGTATCCGGGGGTGCTCGCAGGCCGGCGTCTTTCGGTACGGCGACCTTCAGCATCAACGGCGCGGAGACGGCCATGACGTTTACAGCCACGATTAACAACCTCGACTTTACGGGCTCACAGACCTCCGATACCAACGACAACCTTGTCGCGGCACACATCCATGCGGGTCCTACTGTCAGTCCGACCGTCAACGGTCCGGTCGTGTGGGGTTTCTTTGGCACGCCTTTCAACGATAACAATCCCAATGACGTCGTGAATACACCGTTTGCTTCCGGCGTCGGCGGTACGATCAGCGGCAAGTGGGATGCACCCGAGGGCAACGGCACGACGTTCGCCGCGCAGTTGTCGAACCTCAAGGAGGGTCGTGCGTACATCAACTTCCACACCGTCCAATTTCCCGGCGGCGAGATCCGCGGCAATTTCCCGGCGATGACCGCTTTCCGCGACTCACTTGTAGCGGGTCTTAATGGCGGTACGGAAACTCGCGCCACAGTGCTGCGGAAGGTTGCCGAGAACGTGGATTTGAATCAGCGCGAGTTCAACGCCGCTTTCGTGCTAATGGAATACTTCGGCTACCTGCGGCGCGATGCCGACACGGCGGGCTACAACTTCTGGCTCAACAAACTAAACGCCTTTGGCGGGAACTTTGTTAACTCCGACATGGTGAAGGCCTTCATCACGTCGAGCGAGTATCGCCAACGATTCGGCCCGAACTAAACAAGTCCAATAGCGAAAGTTAGGGGACAAAGGGAAGCTGATGATATGCATCAGTTATTAGAGGGAGCGACAGCGCTCCCTCTCCCGTTTGCCGCTGTAACGCAAACTGTTAGCTTGCGAGCTGGTGATGATTTTCGATGTTGGTTAGTGTGTCAGTGCGAGAAATGTTGTGAACTCGAAACTCTTCAATCGGTGGCAACACGCAATACAGCAGTAGCGACCTGATGCCTGAACTCGTCGTCCGATACGCGACTCTTACAGAACCGCTTGCGGTAGCGAGCGGATGCAATACTCAAGATTGAATAATCTTCGCTGTCATAGAGTTGAGTTTAGTATCCGCTCGCTACCCGCGACCGGTTCTGTGAATAACGGCGGCGAAGCTAAGTTGAATTCAGTATCCGCTCGCTACCGAGACTGCTACCGCTCCCGGTTCTGTGGTAAGGCAATCGGACCGCTTAGCACTTCGCAAACTAACAGTTTGCGTTACCGGTTCGGTTTGCGTCACCGGTGCCCTTCTCTGGCTTCCATTTCCTGACTTCTGCTACATTGCAGCGCATGAGCGTGGCTTTGCGGGTAGAAAAAGTTTCGAAGCAGTACCGGATTTACGAGCGCCCCGGCGATCGCCTCAAGGAATCGCTTACGCGCGGATTACTGCGCCGGCACAAAGAGTTTTGGGCGCTGCGTGACGTTGACTTTGAAATCCAGTCAGGAACGACAGTAGGCATTGTTGGCCCAAACGGATGTGGTAAGTCAACGCTCTTGCAGATCATTTCAGGCACGCTGGCGCCGACCCACGGCGAGGTGTGGCATGAGGGGCGAATCGCGGCATTGCTGGAGCTTGGCGCAGGGTTCGATCCGGAGTTTACCGGCGTAGAAAATGTCTACATGAACGCAACCCTGATGGGGCTGTCGCGGCGGGAAACGGATGCGCTCTTCCCGGCGGTCGAGCGCTTCGCTGAAATCGGTCCCTTTCTTCACCAGTCCGTCAAAACCTACTCGAGCGGGATGTACGTGCGGCTTGCGTTCGCGATCGCGGCAAGTGTAGAGCCTGACATTCTCATCATCGATGAAGCGCTCGCCGTTGGCGACGCAGTTTTCCAGCACCGCTGTCTGCGCCGCATTAAGGAACTCCACGAGCGAGGTACGACCGTTTTGTTTGTTTCGCATGACGCCGCCGCCGTGCGCGCGCTGTGTTCCCGCGCTATTCTGCTCAAGTCCGGCAAGGTGGTCGCAGACGGCAAGCCTGCCGACGTGCTCAATCGCTATCAAAAGATGATTATGGAAAGGGAACAGGCGTACGAGGCGGAATCAAGTTCGCCGAGCGAAGCGCTACCCGCGGAGGAACGGACGGTAGCGGCGCCAAGCTATACTTACCGGCACGGCGATGGCAGCGCTGAGATCACCGGCGCAGAACTGACTGACTCCGCTCGTCGTCAGGTAGAAATCGTCGAGACCGGTGAACCGCTGACGTTGCGGGTCGTAACTCGCTTCAACCGGGACGTGGATGATCCGGTGATTGGCTTCCTTATTCGCAACCGTCACGGTATTCACGCTTACGGCACAAACACCAAGGAGCAGCAGATAGAGTTTGGCACGATCAGGCGTGGCGAGACCCTCGAGGTCACTTTTGCTTTCAATTGTTGGCTTGGTATCGATCAGTATTCGATCTCACTGGCGGTTCACAGCCGCGACGGGCAGGCTTATGATTGGCTCGATGCCGCTCTCTTCTTCCGCGTCACGAGCCTCGCCCTGATTGAAGGAGTGGCCAATCTCAACGCCAGCGTGACCACGGAGCACCGCGCCGTTAACGGGAAGGCAAGGGAACGGGGTAGCATCGCAGTTTCTTCCAGTCGTGAGAGCGTGAGTTATGGTTGAACCGGACGTCGAAAGTGTGTTGAGAGAAATAAGCGAGCGCGTGCGCGCGCGACCGGTGCCGGCGTCCAACCCGGCGCGGCAAACGGCAAATGTAGGTGACGAAGGAAATGGAACCGGCGAGTTCCTTGCAGTGTCCGGCGAAGAAACAGACACGGCCGAGGCTTTGAATCTTATCAACTCCTACCTCACGACTACTGCACGCGCCTGGGATCGCCTCCCCCCGCTAATAAGTAATCGAACGGGAACGCTCGCGCGCATCGAGCTTGCGCTGAAACGATATCTCAAACGCGCCACGAACTGGTTTACCTGGGAACAAGTAAATTTCAATGCCGCCGTCCACCAGGCGCTTCGCGACACTCTTAGAGCGCTCTCCGCTTGCGAACAGGAGTTAGCAAGGCTGCGATTGGAGCTGGAAGCGCAACGTCTAGGGCTGAAACAACAAACTGAAACTATCGCCGAAGTGGAAGCGCAGCGAGCGCAGTTGGAAGCGCAGCGAGCGCAGTTGGAAGCGCAACGAGCGCAGTTGGAAGCGCAACGAACCCGGTTGATCACGCAGCTCGGTGAACTTGCCAGGGAGCTACGCGAACGCGACGAGCGACTTCAGGATGATCAGCGCGTCTGCTTCAAACAACTGTCGCTGCAAGCGACCGAGTCAGCCGTACTCGAGGATCGAGCGCGACGCAAGACCGAAGCTTTACTGGAGGAACTAAAACGCCGCGTCGAGCAATTGGAAGCACGTAAATCGTAAATCGTAAATCGTGAATCGTAAGCCCCCTGGAGTACTCAGATTCGTTGGCACAAGAGCGACCGCACGCCTATTTACGATTCACGATTTACGATTCACGATTTTACGATTTACTTCTTAGATATGCCTGCACCTAAACAAAACTTGTACGAACGTGCCGGAATAACCGACCTGGCGGAGTTTTACCGCACGAAGTTTGTTTCTGATGAGGTGCTCGACGCACGCTACTTCAAAGCAATTGATCGCTTCGACATTCGCTTTGCCCGCACCATGTGGATCTACGACAACGTGCGTGCTGGATCTGAAGTGCTCGAGCTGGGCTGCGGCGCGGGCATGCTCGCGTTGTTGAAGCGCAAAGGAATCACGCTGACCGGCATTGATCTTTCAGATGAGTGCGCGCTCGCTGCGCGGCGTAACGGTTACGACGCAACTTTCCGGTCCGAACTCTCCCGTCTGCCCTTTGCCGATGCCAGTTTCGATTACGTTGTCAGTCTCGACGTACTTGGCCACGTCGAATTGGAACAGAAAGACGCGGTCCTCGCCGAAGTAAAGCGCGTGCTGCGTCCCGCTGGTGTAACACTCCACGGCATCGAATGTACTGACCGGCAAGCGCGGAAAAGTTACGACGAGATGAGCGCGGAAGAGCTGCGGCGTTTTATTGAAGTTGATGGTCACGTCGGGCTGGAAGAAGAGCAGGAGCACGGGGCGAGATTTCAAAAGTTCTTCCGCAACGTTGCCTGGGAGCCGCGTTACGCGCTGTGTCTGCAGAGCGAGGAGTTTCTCAAGCAAGCTGATAACTACGGGCTGGATTTTGAGGATGATTTTCTCGACTACCTGCGCGGCCTTTCGTTCAAGGAGCGCCGCGCCTTCGATATGGCGATGGGCTACGTATTTGGCAAGATTTCCGATCTCCACATACGGCTGCCAAAGAGCGGTCTTTATGTTTTCCTGAAAGCCTCCGCAGCGCCACTCGGTCCTTTTTACAATGAGCACCGCAATCGCCGCGGGCTTTTTGCAACCGGCGGCGCAGCAGACGCCGCACGCGTTACTTCTCTCGATCGAAGCGACCACGCTACGTTTGATGATGGCTTCTATGAGCCCGATGCGCTGCCGCCAGTCGCGCGCTGGATGAGTCGGAGAGGTTGCATCACTATTCGCGCCTCCAATCTCTCTGAAATCAGTTTTGACTTAACTACACACACCCCCGACCTGGGCGCGCGCCCGCTGAGGCTCGAAATCTTTGTCAACGGCGTTAAGTTGTGCGCCTTTTCGTTGTATCGCTACGGGTGGCTGGAGTTGCGCATCCCGGTTCCGCAGCGTGGTTCTGCTACCGGTGAAGACTTTGAG
>DIYZ01000005.1:0-5951 GCA_002427845.1 Chloracidobacterium sp. UBA6041
ACCTCAAACTCAAAATGCAGTTCCTTGCCGCGAAAGATATTCGACAAGTAGAACTCCCAAAATTTCCGCGTGAAGCGAAGCGCAGGCCAGTGTTGGTCGAGATTGGTGAAGAGCTCGAGACCAATCATTCGCCAGAGATTTGCAAGGCTGACGTAGGTGCGCAGAGGTCGCAGCTCGACAGTAGTGTAAAACGGGAACGGAGTACGATCAGGCATGAAGCAGGTGAAGGAGTAGCTATTGAAATGATTGCGGTGAGTTGGATCCGTTGGCCAATCAGGATTCGAATAGTGAGGGGTAACGATCTTGATCAGTCCGCCAGGTTTCGTTATGCGATGAAGCTCGCTGACAAAAGACATGACATCCGGGACGTGTTCGATGACATGACGGCAGATGATTTCGTCAAACTCGTTATCCGGAAAAGGATAAGGAACAGATCCGAGGTTGTGAATAACGTCTGCCTGGGTCCTGGGATTGGAATCTATTCCAATTGCGCCGGGATACTTATTCTGTCCACATCCAACGTCAAGGATTTTTCGCGCGGCCGGCGACGAGGCCGTCGCGGAAGATGTCGCGGTTAGTTCGGAGGCAGTCATCGAAGGCTTGAAATCAATTGCGCCGAAAAAGGAACTGCTCAAACGCCATCAGGTCCAGGGGGTAGACCGGAAGACGAAGCTCGCGACTAAGCTCCTCAAGGTTCATTCCGTCGAGCATGATCTCCTCGTCGCTCTTGAGCGTGCTTTTTGGAACTATCACAAAGTCGCCGTTAAGGCGTTCTCGCGCCGCCAGAAGATCTCCACCGGTTAGCAATCCGGCGACAGACACGTCGCCGCCGAAGTAATTGTTTTCAACTCCCACGACCGCCAGTTGAGTTCCAAAACGAAAATTCAAATTTTCGATCAGGGGTTTGAGCACCGGCGCGAAAAGCGTTCCGGTCAATAGTGTGCCGCGCACCTCCATCGGAAATTTGAGTGGACGTCGTTCGAGGCGTTTCAGCAAGCGTGCGAAATCATTACTGAATGAACGGACCATGCCAATACCATCTTCAATTTGTGGGTAATCGCCGTAGTGTCCCCGCCCCGGGACCGACTGTCCGGCGCGCAGGTAGATCTCGTCTCCCAGGAAAGCGAACGTGGTGCCGAGGCGCTTGCGCAACTTCCGTTGAATAGATGAAACCTGCGTGATTGTTTGCCGGCAAAACCCAGGCGTTACGGCAGTGAGACGCGGATCAGTGTTGTAGCGCGTCAGGCCGAGTGGAACAATCGCCACGCTGGTAATGCGGGGATACTCAGCCGCCAGATCCTGAACGGTTCGTTCCAGTATTTCGCCATCGTTAATTCCGGGACACAACACAACCTGCGCGTGAATTTCGATCCCGGCATCAAGCAAGCGCTTGAGTTTTTCTGTTATGTCTGCACGTTGCTCTTCCACGCCGAGCAGGTAGGAGCGCACGGCGAGATCAGTGGCATGAACGGAAACGTATTGCGGTGAGAGGCGTTGCTCAACGATGCGCCGCATCTCGCCTTCAGTTATCGAAGTCAGGGTTGTGTAGTTGCCGTAGAGAAACGACAGCCGCACATCCTCATCCTTGATGAAGAGCGAGGGCCGCGCGTCGGTGGGATTGCCGTTGCAAAAACAAAAAATGCATTCGTTGGCACATTGACGCGGCACGATCTGCTCGAAAGTCAGACCAAAATCTTCACCCTCGCCTCGTTCAATTTGCAGTTCCCAATCCTCGCCGGTACTCTTGCGAACCTCCAGAACGAGCTCGGTTTCACCGGCAGTTTGAAAGCGAAAATCGAGATAGTCGCGGACAGTGCGGCCGTTCACCTTGATGATCCGGTCTCCCGACTCGAGTTCCAATTCAAACCCCAGCGTCTCCGGCAACACTTCGGCTATTTCCACGCCGCGACGCCGAATGCTGGTAACCGCCGGAGCTACTGCAAATTCATACATGCGAGAATAATGTCCGACAAACTTCAGTTTGTCGAGCAGGCCCGGACTGCTTACTGGAGTCGAATACGACTCTGTGAAGGGAAACGCAACCAGTGGCAAGCGGACGTTGGTTTGACACTTGAAACGTCAATTTTATTGACAATCATCGCCCTCTTTGTTAGTTATGCACCGCGTTTTAATACCATCCCGTTACAAATGGTTTTCCGGCTTTCTCCAACCTGATTCTCAGTGAGAGTTGTGATCTAATGAATAACAAACTAAAGCCAGCACTGCTCGGTGGACTCATTGTAGGTTTACTTTCTGCGATTCCTTTCCTCAACATTCCTAACATTTGCTGTTGTCTTTGGGCGATTATTGGAGGCGCAGTTGGGTGCTTTCTTTATATTAGAAGTTCTGCCAGCCCAGTGAGGCCAGGAGATGGCGCCATTGTTGGTGTCTTGAGCGGTGCTGTTGGGGCATTAATCTATCTAGTGCTCGGCGTTCCGCTAGCGATTATGACTGGGGGCGCGCTTAGTGGCGTAATGATCAAGTTAATGGAGAGTGTTAATCCTGCTCAAGCTGAAGAGTTGCAAAGACAGATGATGGCTGGAACCAGTGTTGCCGGCGCTATCATGTTCGGCTTCGTTTGGGCAATTCTGTTGATCATATTCTCAACTATTGGCGGTCTAATCGCGGTGCCGATCTTCGAAAAACGAAAAGGCCCACAGCCGCCAGCTTCGCCTCCGGGCTTCGGCCGATAAATCCGGGGGCGGTTTGCTTGCTTGCGCTGGCCAGGACAGTTCCTGGCCGGCGCAACTGGTTAACGATTAAACCGACTTACGGAAATAGTACCCAACTATTAACCGAGTCGATTTAGCTACTAAAGAGAAGGAGATAGATATGGCCGCGTGCCCATCCTGCGGAGCCGAGAATGTTGACGGAGCGCAATTTTGTACCAAGTGTGGAACAACACTTCCAGCTGCCAGTCAATCAACCGGTTACGCACCACCACCAGCATATGAGTACACGCCAACCGGCGGCGCGGGAACGTACAACCCGCCACAAAGTCCTATGCAAATTCCACCAGCCGATCAGGAACCTCCACATCCGGCGCTTGCTGCCGTCGTCAGTCTGTTTTTCCCGGGTATGGGTTTATTGTTTGTGCCTAATAAGCAACGCCTAGGCATAATTATTTTTGCCGGCACGGTTGTTGGATGGGTAATACTTATTACCTTGTATCTAGTGTTCAGTGCGGTCACTTTGGGCTTTGGCGCAATCACCGGCTGTTGCTTTTTGCTCTTGCCATTATGGAATCTCGCAACTGCCATTCACAGTTACGATGAAGCCGCCAAGGTATCCAAGGGAAAGTTTCAGCCTTTGATATTCAAGTGATGCGGGCGAATGCTGTTTTCAGTTCTCAATAGTTTCGGGCGCTTGATCTTTTGGGTTGCAGGGTTTCTCTGCCACCAACGGCCCGAACGCTCTCCTCACCTGTTCGGTGCGCAAATGCCATTGTGTTGGCGTTGCACCGGCATTCTGGCCGGCAGCGTCGCCCTGGTCATTTTGCTGATTATTAGAAGACGCTTGCCGTCGCTCGCCTGGAGCGTCGCTCTTTCCCTTTTAATGCCGCTCGATGTTGCCCTGGCCGTTGTCGGTGTTTGGAATGGCCACAACAGCCTGCGGTTGATTACTGGTTTCTTGTGGGGCTTGTTCTCGACCGCTGCCGTGCTGCATCTTCTGAGTAACGAGCAGCTTTGGATTTCCTTGTTCGCGAAATTTAAGCCGCCAAACAAACTGAGAACGTTCGACGTTCACTAATCTCCATCAATTAATCCGACATGGGAATAGTCCAGACCCTCGCCATTGCTTTCGGTTCAGCCTGGGTCAGCGGGATTAATCTCTACGCGATGGTCGCGTCGCTGGGACTGCTGGGCCGTTACGCAGGCCTTAAACTGCCCGGTGACCTGGCCGTGCTGACGAACGGTTGGGTGATCGGTATAGCGATCGCTCTCTATTGTGTCGAGTTTGTCGCCGACAAAATTCCGTGGCTCGACTCTGTGTGGGACCTGGTCCACACCTTCATTCGCATTCCGGCGGGCGCCGTCGTCGCAGCAGCCGCCCTGGGTGACTTCAACAAATCAATCCAGATCATCGCTTTCATGCTCGGCGGCGGACTCGCACTCAGCTCACATGCGACCAAGGCTGCGACGCGGGCAACGCTCAACCTGAGCCCCGAGCCCGTCACCAATATCCTTGCCAGCCTCCTGGAAGATGTCATTGTGCTGGGAGTGATGTTGCTCGTAGCATTTGCTCCGCTCCTGGTGCTATTGCTGCTGCTAATTTTTGTTGTGCTGGCCGCCTGGTTTTTCCCCAAGCTGGTTCGCCTGGCGGGGCGTTCATTCAGAAGAGCCGTTGGCATTTTGAAAGGAAACCCGGTGGCGACCGGTTGAATTGCACGTTTTAAGGGAGACCTCATGCGCTTACTTACTGCTTTGCTGCTGGCGTTGGCGTTCACTTCCTTTTCCTATTCTCAACAAAACAAGATCGCGCGTGAAAAGCAGGTCGTTCCGCTTCGACCGGTGCACACGTTTTCGATCGTGGCGCGCGATCCTGAGACGGGCGAGCTTGGCGTGGCGGTTCAGTCGCATTGGTTTTCCGTGGGATCGTTCCCTGGGTTGAAGCCGGTGTGGGCGCGGTGGCCACACAGTCGTTTGTGGATCCGAGTTACGGCAAGCTCGGTCTGGAGTTGATGCGTACGGGCAAGAGCGCGCCCGAGAGAAATTGGCTGCGGACTAGGAACGGACGGGGCGCAGTTTGCGGAAGCGGGCGCGGATTACACGGGAGTCGATCTCACGGACGCGGCCGTCGAGTTAGCGCGTAAGAGATTTGAATTATAAACAAAGTACGAAGCACAGAGGACAAAGTACAAAGATCAAATGCGAAGCATTTTAGTCACCGGTGGCGCAGGATTCATTGGTTCACACCTGGTCGACCGTTTGCTCTCCGAAGGCGAATGGCAGGTTTCCGTCGTCGATGATTTCAACGATTTTTATGACCCGGCAATCAAGCGCGCGAACGCCGGCATTCATCAGGGAAATCCGCACTATCGTTTGTTTGAAGCTGACATAAGAGACAAGCGCGCGTTGGAGAACATCTTTCGCGAGGATGACTTTCAATGCATTGTCCATCTGGCGGCGCGCGCGGGCGTGCGACCATCGCTGCAACAACCTCTCCTTTATTCTCAAACCAACGTCGAGGGCACGCTGAATCTTCTCGAGCTCGCCCGTGATCGCAATATCAAGCAGTTTGCCTTCGGATCGTCGTCATCCGTTTACGGCATAAATGCGAAGGTGCCCTTTAGCGAAGACGATCCCATTCGCAAACCGATTTCGCCCTATGCCGCAACGAAAGCAGCCGGCGAGTTGCTCTGTCATACGTATGCACATCTTTACGGAATACGCTGCGTCTGTTTACGCTTCTTCACCGTTTATGGACCACGCCAACGCCCCGATCTGGCGATTCACAAATTCGCGCGCCTGATTAGCGAAGGCAAGCCGATTCCGGTTTTCGGCGATGGGACAACGCGGCGCGATTACACGTTCATCGATGACATCATCGCCGGGGTAAGGTCAGCAATTGACTATGAAAACAGCGATTACGAAGTCATCAACCTGGGGGAGTCGCGCACGGTCGAGTTGCGCGAATTGATTTCGCTGCTCGAGAAGGAATTGGGTACTAAGGCGGAAATTGACCGGCAACCTTTGCAGCCCGGCGATGTGCCACAGACCTATGCTGACATTGTGAAGGCGCGCCGCTTACTCGGCTACAATCCGCAGACTCAAATTGAAGAGGGCATACATCGGTTTGTTGATTGGTTTCGGCAAAATCAATCCAAAAGCAGCGGGGGCAAGCCCCCTTCCTAACCCTGAGATTCCCTTCAAGCTTTAATTGAAGAAGCAGCGGGGGCAAGTCCCCTTCCTGACCCTGAGATTCCCTTCAAGCTTTAATTGAAAAAGCAG
>DIYZ01000005.1:6118-8167 GCA_002427845.1 Chloracidobacterium sp. UBA6041
TATCCATGGCCAGCACTTCGAACGTTATCACCGAACCTTTGCCCCGCGAGATGCAGCAGCATACTTACGCGATCATGCGGCGGGTTGAAGAAAGCCATTGGTGGTTTGCCGGTCGACGTCAAATCATTAAGAGCTTTCTCGAACGCTTGTGTCGAGATCTGAATGCGCATAACGGCGGCAGGCGACGCCCGCCTCTAAACATACTCGACGTCGGTTGCGGCACGGGTGCGAATCTCGAAATGCTGGCGCAGTTTGGCGAAGCCAGAGGCGTGGATGTTTCCGCAGAAGCGTTGTCGTTTTGCCGCGCGCGGGGATTAGAAAACGTGAAACAAGGCGCCGCTGAGGCCCTGCCCTATGAAGACAATTCGTTTGATTTGGTCACCGGTCTGGACGTGGTGGAACACCTGGATGACGACCTCGCGGGTCTAAAAGAAATGCGTCGCGTGGTACGGCCCGGCGGACACGCACTCTTATTTGTGCCGGCATTCATGTTTTTATGGGGCGTTCAGGACGATATCAGTAATCACCGGCGGCGCTACACGCTGGCGCAGTTGAAAAGAGTGGTGCGTGAAGCAGGCTTTGAAGTTGAGCGCGCGACGTATGTGAACGTCAGTTTCTTTGCGCCCATATTATTTGGCAGGATGTTGATGCGCGCCTTCCGAATTCGTCCGGCATCGGAAAACAATATTACGATCGGGTTTCTAAATGGGTTACTGGGAAAGATATTGGGAGCCGAAAGTTTGGCGCTGCGCTATTTGAATTTTCCCTTCGGAGTTTCAATTATATGTGTCGCGCGCCGTATTGAATAAGACAGCCCGTTTAGAGTTGGCGCAAAGACAGGCCCGTTTAGAGTCGGCACTTGTGCCGGCCAATTTGAGTGGGCGGACAAGTCCGCCGTCTAAACAGTGAGTGGCAGAAAGAAATGAAAATTTACGATCAGGAAGAAACGTTGCTGAGCCGTGCGGAGATTCCTTCGAGCCGCAAACAGCCGGAGTTGTCAGTTTTTCTTCCTGTTTACAATGAAGAGCCTAATCTGCTTCCGCTGCACGCGAAGCTGGACCAGGCATTGAAAACCCTGGGCCGCACGGCGGAGATCATTTACGTCGATGACGGATCGACTGATGGCGGTTTGAAGGTTTTGCGGGAGGTCGCCCGACTCGACGACCGGGTGCGTGTTGTTGCGTTGAAACGCAATTATGGGCAGACAGCCGCGATGGCCGCGGGAATTGACGCGGCGCAGGGAAAAGTTCTGATCCCGATGGATGCTGACCTGCAAAACGATCCTGCCGATATCGTGAGGTTGCTCGAAAAACTCGACGAAGGTTATGACGTGGTTTCCGGCTGGCGCAAGAACCGTCAGGACAAAGTCATAACGCGGAAGATTCCCTCGATGATTGCCAATCGGCTCATCTCCTGGATTGGCGGCGTGCCGCTGCACGATTATGGCTGCTCTTTGAAAGCCTACCGCCGTGAGTCGTTAGAGGATGTAAAACTCTATGGAGAGATGCATCGGTTCATTCCCATTTATGCGGCCTGGGCCGGAGCCAGCGTGGCCGAAATTCCCGTCGCGCATCACGCGCGCACGATGGGCAAATCAAAATATGGGCTGTCGCGCACCATAAAAGTAATCTTCGATTTGATAACCATCAAGTTCATGGCTTCCTATCAAACAAAGCCGCTTTATCTTTTTGGCTGGGCCGGCCTGCTCACGTTTGGCGTGTCACTGCTTTCAACGCTGCTTGCTTTCCTGATGAAGTTTGCCGATTGGCCACACCATGCCGACTTTATCCAGACGCCTTTGCCCGTGATGGCGATGGTCACGTTGGTCCTGGGAGTGCAACTTTTCCTGATGGGCTTGTTGGCCGAAATGCTGGTGCGTACGTATCACGAGTCGCAGTCGAAATCGATTTACGCAGTGCGCGAAAGGATTGGATTCGAAAAGTGATGAGTAATGAGTAATGAGTAATGAGTGATGAGTGATGAGTGATGAGTGATGAGTAATGAGTAATGAGTAATGAGTGATCAGTACCCTGTCTCTTATACACATCT
>DIYZ01000265.1:0-533 GCA_002427845.1 Chloracidobacterium sp. UBA6041
TATCGTTGGAAAGGAACTGTGCTCCCACCCGCGCAGAAGTCACAGATTACCAAGTGAGAAAGCTTATCTTCGCGAAGCTTTCAGGCAAAGGTGAGCGGCCTGAAAGAGGTGCAGCTTATGCGACGATGGGGATTCTCGAGTCTTGGCAAACCTTTCAACCCCCCCTGAGCTCGTCGGTTCAATCTCCACACCTGTGATAAACCCAGGCAGTAGCGGAATCTAAACTATTTAATGCTGCCTGGCTTGGTTGTTTATATTGCTATCGCAGCCCGCACATTGGGCCGGCGCTCAATGGGTGCGTTTATTCTTCCTGAAACGCTGGCTGACGCAGGTTTGGCTATTAGGTACAAAAGGATTTCGCACACCTCGCGCGTGCCGGTTCCTATTATGTTTCCCTTTTCATCTTGAATGGCATAGATCTTTCCATCCGCATCCAGGGGATGAATCATTGTTTCTGCGTCCATGTAGCAACTCTCCTCAGCCGCACTTGTATCTACTTGCGGCGCAATCATCTCGCGAGCACGGGGACTTCA
>DIYZ01000265.1:694-4127 GCA_002427845.1 Chloracidobacterium sp. UBA6041
TCTTGCTACACCCGCAACTCCGAGAAGTCCTGTTCCCAAAAGCAGCATGCTGGCCGGTTCTGGAACTGGGTTAACGGCAGTGGTGCTAGTCGCATAGAAGTTCTCTGGGCCATCGTTAACAGGGCCGCCGACGGACGCAGAGGCTCCGATGCAGTTAAGAGGGTTGGAGAAGAAGGCTGCCAACGTCGCCGAGTCGATGCCGCTTATAGTAAACAGATAACCCGCCCCCCCGGTTCCTTGAGCAACTATCAGGTAATCATGCTCGCTCCCAGTCGCTGTACTAGCTGAAAACAGAAGCCCGCCGGCGGAGTCGTAGAAGTTGACGGTAAAGTCGTTTAAATGAACAGTCAGATCCGTACCAGTCTGGTTGATGTTGAAAACAAACGCTAGATTGCTGGCGTTTATTCCGGCGGCCGTAAGCTGTGTGACTGTTGCGCACTGAGACGTGTTTGTGGCGTCACCCGTTAGTATTCCCGAACCATTGACCGTTCCAAATTCAGGACTTACGTCTTGGCCCTTCAACTGAAGCGACAGGATGTTGACGACGGCGCCGAATCCAGTTCCTTTTTGGGCAACTGGGCCTTGGTTCGTGAGCACGCCATCAGCTTTAGCGGTTACACTGGATCCAAGGCTCGCGATTCCAAAGATCGCTAACGCGATTACAAATTTCCTTAGGTTTCTATACTGGGGCATTTCAAATCTCCTTCACTGCTCTCTGTGAGGCCCCCCTCGTTAAAATCTTTACGTGGGAGTCTCAAATATAGATCTTGTTGTGGGAGGCTTGGGTGCGCGAGCGATGCGGGGCAAGTGCAGGCTCTAACAGGCCCAGCCAACACTTCTCCTGGTTGTTACCCCAAGAGCTAAACGTAGATTGGCACGTGCCTACGGATAAGCAATCACCGGGCCGGAGTCTTCAAAGGTTGGGCTTGGGAAAAACCCCAGTTATTTTGAGCTAATTTTGACGTTGGGCAACTAATGGAGAGCGAGTCGTCTAATACTCAGACTTGCGTTCCAGACTTTGGACAAGCTCGGGGGCCAGAAGGTGCCAAAGACTACTTGCGTCGAGCTGCGTCAAACGAAGCTTCCACGAAAGGCGTGCAGCCTACGCTTTAGGCATGGGAATCTGATGCTTCTTGATTTTCTGGTAGAGGGAACTGCGGGGGATACCTAATCGATTTGCGGCCTTTTCTACTCTTCCACGCTCCTCCTGCAGGACTCTTTGGATATGCTGCTTTTCGAGTTGAAGAAGAGTGAGCCGTGAATCAAGAGATGGCGCTCCAACATTGGGATGGCCATCGAAATTAAGGTCTTTGAGACCAATAGTTTTTTCGTCGCTCAGCAGTACGGCTCGCTCGATTACGTTGCGCAGCTCGCGGACATTTCCCGGCCACGCGTACGCCTGCAAGGCCTTGAGGCAATCTTCATTGAGCTGGATTTCACCCCGCCCTAAGTCCGTAGAGACTTTATTCAAAAGGTACTGTGCCACGACGGGAATATCTTCGATTCGTTCACGAAGAGGCGGAAAAGAAAGCGGGATTGTACTGATCCGAAAATAGAGATCATCCCGGAACTTCTTCTCACGGACGAGCTGAATGATGTCCTGATGCGTGGCGGCTATCAACCGAACGTCAACTTGCCGATCCCTGACATCGCCGACCCGTCTGAACCGTTTGTCTTCAAGCACCTTGAGAAGTTTTGGTTGAATCTGAAGATCGACGTCACCGACCTCGTCAAGAAACATTGTACCCCGATGGGCTACTTCGAAAAGTCCCTGCTTCGTGCTGGTGGCACTCGTAAAAGCACCTTTCTCATGGCCGAAAAGCTCTGTTTCGAGAAGCTCTCGGGAAAGGCCGGCGCAATTGAGATCGACAAAAGCCTCCTCAGCTCTCGGACTGTTCTCATGCAGCCATCGGGCGAGGACCCCCTTGCCGGATCCTGTTTCGCCAAGGATCAAAACCGGACTCTCAGTTGTTAGAAATTTTCTCGCCTGGTCCGCCAGTGAACGTATCGCAGCGCTGGTTCCGATGAACGGGTCTATCGTCTGTCGCACTTGACGCGACTTGCTGGCCAAGTGCTTATGATGGCTTCGCTGTTTTTCGAGTAATCGTTGCAGAATCACATGAAGGGTATGCAATTCGATGGGTTTGGTTAGGAACTGTTCTGCTCCCTCCTTGATCGCTCTGACTGCCAGGTTAATCGAGCCGTGGCCGGTCAAAACCAGTAACGGTATTTCCGAATCAACTTCTTTCAGACGGGGAAGCAAATCCAACGCGGTACCATCGGGCAACATGTAATCAGCGATGACGATATCGGGTCTTGAAGTGCTGAAAATGTGCCGCGCGTCCTGGCAGCTTTCAGCTTCATCGATTTCATAGCCGTGAAGCTCGAGAAACTCACGGATACCGAAACGCACTGCCGGCTCATCATCGACGATCAAGATTCGATTTCTAGCCATCAGCATTCACCTCGGTTGGCAGTGGGAATCTTGCAATCATACAAGCTCCGCCTTCGGGATTATTACCGGCCAGTAGTTTGCCCCCGTGCTCTTCCATGGTTTTCTGAGCTATAGAGAGTCCGAGGCCTGTGCCGCCGCGCCGCTTGGAGAAGAAGGGCTCAAAGATCTTAGGCAAGTCCTCGTCCTGAATGCCTGGCCCGAGATCTTTGATGGCACACTCGATCCAATCCTGATTACCTTCAGCGATTTTGCAGGCTTCAACAGTAACAACACCAGCCGGCGGCGAATGCTGAATCGCATTCTCGATTAGGTTTATGAATACCTTCGAAAGCCTGCGCCTATCAATCATAATTCGGGGCAATGAATCGCGCACGTCATTGACAAGCATTACGTGTGCTGCTTCCGCGGCGGGAAGGCAGACGCGAATCGATCTGCTAATCATTTCCTCGAGTGATACGAGATAGAGATCTCCAAGAAAAGGTTTACCATATTCAAGCAGTTCTTCCATGAGCACGGTAAGCCGCCCAATTTCATCGCGGAGAACATTTGTGTAGCGCTGATACTCCGTCCGATCGCTGAAGCGCGTTTCAAAGGCATCCAGAATGGAAGAGATACCAAAGAGCGGATTTCTTACTTCGTGAGCTACGCCGGCGACCACCGATCCCAGCAGCGACATTATTTTACTCTGTCGCAGCGAAGCTTCAAGTTCGGTTCTGTTGGTGATGTCCTGAGCAATAAGTATTGCCCTGTCACCGACTGAGCCAAATTCATTAACCAAAAAGAGTGTAATGGACCACGTCTTGCCGGTTGTCTCATCTCTTACTTCTTCGGAAACTGGAAAGCTGGGCTGGCGAATGTTTTCGATCAGCTCGGCCGCCTTCTTCCATGGCTGCCGTTCACTCAAATCCGCAACACGTTGGCCGACAATCTCCTCCGCCGCGGCGCCGACAATATGCTCAGCCGCCTCGTTAGAGCGCC
>DIYZ01000265.1:4283-4715 GCA_002427845.1 Chloracidobacterium sp. UBA6041
AACCAGCTTACTGTTCTTGCCGTCAAAGAGCACAGGGTGCGAGGTTATCTCAACATCGATTGTCTTCTTGTCTTTAGTTTGGTGTTGCCATGAACTGAAAATGGCTGGCTCATCCGGATTGTTATTCTCGGTCACCAAAGCGCGTGTATCTTCCTTTGCTCGGACATCATCAATGGTCATCGAAAGAAATTCATCCCTCGTGTAACCATAGATGCGAGTAGCCGCCTCGTTTACCGTCAGAAATCCAAGAGTTTCTTCATCGTAAACCAATATCGGTTGTGGTGTTGATTCGAAAAGCAATCGATAGCGTTCTTCGGAATCGCGCAGTGCTAATTCGACTTGCTTGCGCTCGGTGATGTCGCGGGCCAAACCACGAAAACCCACGATTTCGTCCATCCTGTCCCGAATAGGCGATATCGTGAGATCAAGCCA
>DIYZ01000267.1 GCA_002427845.1 Chloracidobacterium sp. UBA6041
TGATGCTCAGACGAGTTTTGACACAGGCTCTTAAGTGCTGGGTTGTCGAAACGTGCCGGTTCGGAGTCCGTGTAACGGACGGCTGGTCTTATCTCGCTGAACATGTCTTCAGTCGCCCGTTTCACGGGCTATGTTTCTGCGCTTTGGGAATCCCAGCACTCAAGTGCTGGGCTCTCTCACTCGTCCGCTGCGCGGACTGGTTCAATTATTTTTTGTGCAACGCTATCCATGTCGTTGATGCTTCTTTGCCGGATCAATCCGCGCAAACTCCTGCGTTAACCTGTGGGGTGTCGTGCTGCCGCGTCGTTAGGCGGAAGGTCGCGCAACAAAAAACCGCCCGGCATACCTATATGCCGGGCGTAATCACAAGAGGAACTGAGTGTTACGGTGGTTGTTATAACCTACAACCATCCGAATAACCTCACTACTTCAGATGACTCGCTGTTCCAGTAAGTTGCCACCGTCCTGAGGGAGATCGTTACCTGCCTGCAAAATCAGACGCTTCGGTGGTGCCCTAATTTGAAATCCACGTCTTGGCTCGCGTAACGAAATCTCGCCGCTCATCCCAAACTGCTGGATCGAAGGTGGTTCCCTCGTCGGCTAGTTGAAGGTCGCCTAAGAGAGAGCCAATGTCATCGGACTTCGTTCTTTCAAAATAGCCCTCTAAGAACAACGGTATTGCCTTAAGAGCTTGAATATCAGACAAGTTATCCAGGCATCCTCTCTGTGCTGGTCGCGACATTTCCTCGCAGTTTCTCCTCATTACTCATACCGGAAAAGCATGCCATCACCGCCAACCGCCCAACCTGTCTTCTTGACAAAATAAAGACCGTAAAGATTTCGTTTGGTTCCTGATTCTTGTTCGATCCAGGTCAAGCCGGCGTCGTCGGTACGCAGAATCGTGCCTGATCGCCCAACCGCCCAGCCATTGTTGTCGTTGAGGAACTGCACATTCAAAAGTGTGGCGCGCGTTTTCGTCACAACGGGCGTCCACGTAGTTCCGCCGTCTGAAGTTTGCAATATTGTGCCTCGCTCGCCCACGGCCAAGCCTCTTTTTTCACTACGGAAATCGATGTGGAAGATTGTCGCACTCGTCCCTGAGTTTTGTTTGCTCCACGTCTGTCCGCCGTCTGTGGTTGCCAGAATGGTTCCCTCCGCGCCGGCAATCCAGCCGCGCTTATCGTTGGTAAAATCTATATGGATTAACTCCAAACGACTCGGCGCTTGTTGCCTCTGCCATGTCTCGCCGCCGTCATTGGTATAGATCAGAATGCTGTCAACCACCCGATCGTTCTTACTAACGGAACCGACAACCCAACCTTTTTTCTTGCTCGAGAAACGAATGCTATAGAGTTCGACATCCGCTCCGTCAAACTCGTGCGGCGGAAACCGGCGCCGCTCAGTCCAGCTTACGCCGTTGTCACGGCTGGCAAAAATGGCGTTGCCCGCAATCAGAAAGCCGGCTTCTTTATCGCGAAAATAAATGTCGTTGATGGCGTCGGTCGTTTGCGCATCCTGTCGCACCCAGGTGTGACCGCCATCATCTGTGCTGCTGAGAAAACCCTTATCTCCACCAATCCAGCCGCGCTTGCTATCGAGAAAGTAAATCGTGTTCAAGTCCTGACCCGCCGGAGCGACGCGCGTCGAGGTCCATCCCTGCTGGCTCCTGATTGGGGACGCGACGACGACCAGGAAAAGTGCCGTGACGATTAGGCGCAGCTTAACCAATCTCGTCTGTGTGTGATCGCGAAGTGTCATTCGTAATAATCCCTCCTAGCTCAAGTAGGCTCCGGAAAACTCCGGCCAGCGTGAACGCTTTATCGCCTGCGGCTGGCAATTTGCTGGTTGAATCTGTCTGGAATTTGTACCTTAGTTGGCTGGTTTAAGACAAGACCCGGGACGAAACGAAAGCGGCGCGTTCCCGGCTCAGCATTTCGCCTACGCGGTTTCTGCTTCGTGGAAGCTAATAACAGCCGGCATGACGAACTAAGGGCCGCGCGCTTCGATTCCCAAAGCATATGGCCCTCAGATCATCTCTCGAGATCACCCTCGCTAGTTCGCCGCGTTGACCCGGTAGATTCTTCCTTCGAAGATCACTATTACTCGCTCTCCGAGTGAAAAGAACTGGGCCAGCCTGGGCTTCTGTTTCAACAAATTGAAGTACTCGTCGCTGCCAAACTTGACGACTGTTTCCGGCAACGTTGTACCCTCTTGGAACTCCGCATCGGTCCAAACTCCGTCACGCAAGTAGAAAGTCTTGCCGCCCGCTGTACTGGTTGTTGAAGATTTGTCTTTCTCAATTCGCAACACCTCCAACTGTTGCCGCGCCCGTTTGCTTTCACGCACGCCTGCCACGCCTGTGGTTGCGTTTGCGTCTGCCGCTTTCGGAGGCGCGGGGGCGTTAGTCATCATTCTTCCACCGGCAAAATTTCCGTTGGTCGCCGTCACACTGGCCAGATTTCGCACGACGGTAGCGCCAGGTTCAAGCGCGAGATAAGACGTGTAGGGCGTCACGATGCCGTACCGCGTACCAAGATCGACGATTTCATCGCGCAACTCCTGCTGCTCGCCGTTTGTGCGAACCTGCTCCATCAGCCAGCCGACTCGACGGGTGGCCCATAAGCGCGGCAGAAAATCGTTTGCATCCTCAGTTATGGGAAAGCGAAGGTTGTTATAGAAAAACATCCTGCTCGCGCTACCACTTCTGCCAGTCAACTTCAAGCGCACATTGTCCATGTCGATCGCGTTTCTATACCGGCCGATTAACGTAAGCTGCGATCCGCGAAAAACGTCGGGTAGCGCGCGCGGGTAAGTGAGGTCTGTCTCAACTCCCGCCATATCAAGCTGAAGCTCTGTCAACACTGGATAGTTTATCTTGGCAAAAAAGTTTGAGACCTTTACCTCCAGGTCCTCCTTCGGCTCTACGTAATCCGCCACTCCACCCGAATACGCCGCCAGACGATCAAGTAAAGAGGTGTTCACATCGTAGCCGACGCCAAAAGGAAAGATTCGGGCTTCAGCCGTGTTCTTAAGATTCAGCAGAATGTCCTCG
The DNA here is from genome assembly GCA_002427845.1 of Chloracidobacterium sp. UBA6041. GTDB lineage: Bacteria > Acidobacteriota > Blastocatellia > Pyrinomonadales > Pyrinomonadaceae > PSRF01. The sequence continues at coordinate 3,053 of DIYZ01000267.1, forward strand.
ATGTTTGTCTGACCCACGGTGGGCAAGCCGTCGGTGAGAAACACGATCATTCTCGGCCGATTCAAACCGGGCGCGCGTCCAATCTGTTCGCGCGCAGCCTTGAGTGCGCTGTTGATGTTTGTGCCACCGACGGGCTTTAGTGCTTCGACAAATTGCACCGCTCGCGTCCGGGCTGCCTCATCGGCATTGATCAATTCGTTGGACATCAGATGCTCTTCACCGGCAAACGAGATGACGTTGAAGCGGTCCTCGGACCGCAGAATTCTAATGCCGTAAAGCAAAGCTGCGCGGGCCTTTTCCATCTTGCCTTCTTCGGCCATCGAGCCCGAAGTGTCCAGCACGAAGACGATGTCCTTGGCCGCATACTCCTGTTCCGACCAGTCGTCTTTCGGTGAAATCATCAGCAGGTAGTAACCATCTTTGCCGGGCTCTCGATGGGTCAGGAGCGTGACACCGAAATCCTCACGTGACAGCCCGTAAAACAGTTGAAAATCTTGCAGCTCTTTACCATTGGGACTCTCAAAGCTGACGACTGAGCGGCGGTCACTATTTCGTTGCACGTCGATCGCATGGGTCGGCGAGTAGATGTTTCGCAATGGTTCCCTGCTCTCGAGCTCAATACGACCTGACACCGTGCCAATCTGCGCGATTTGTCTGCCGGTTCCAAGTGGATAGCGGTAAGCGACGGTGCCCGACTCCGCGCGAAGAATTTGCGAGTACGTCAGTTCGAGTTTCTTGTCAGAGTGAGGCGGGATGGGGAAAACGCTTGCTTGAAAGAGATCCTTACCGGCGTATTCCAGCAGGCCCGGGTCGCGCTGTCGTCTGACTATCTCTTCATAGATCCGTCGCGCCTCTTCGCGCGAACGGACTTCGCCGACTAGCCGACGGTCACCATCCCAAATCGCAAATTCCGTGATCGAAGCTTGCTCGGGGATAGGAAAGAAATAAGTTCCTTCCAAAGTCACATCACTATCATTTCTAAAAATCTGCTCGACGTGCGTCGTGGCGACCTGCGAAACGATCTTGGTGTCTATTTTGATCGACTTGATGGGCAGGGAGCGGGGCAAAGTAATGGGCCGAGGCCGCTCAGGACATCGGTTGCAAGGCCCGGGCACGATCACGCCCTGCGCGGCAGCGCTTGCCATCGTCAGCAATACCATCGAAATAACGGGGAACAATAATCGAAGTTTTACGGATCTCATAATCTCCTCACTGGCCAATTCGCAGAAATTTAACCACCTTGCTCGGACCGGGGTCCCCGGCGCGGCAGCCGCGCTGGGGTGGTGGAGTATAGAACGCGCCAAGGTTCAGGCTCTTGCGAAACCTATTGAACTGTTTTACGGACGCACGGCTTTGCCGCCCTCCGTGCGGAAAGCCTATGGCTTTCCGACATTGGGTCCCTCACAAAAGGCTACGCCTTCGTCGTTTTGAGGCGCAGCCTCATGACGTTGAGCGGGCAAACCGGAAAGGCACAGCCTTTCCCCACGGAGAGCGGCAAAGCCGCCAGCCATGGCCCACGATGTTGAAGACGCCAAGGCAGGTCCCCACCGTGGCTTAAAAGAACGTATGACTTAGTGAAGTTCCCGCAATCGCTGGTTTCGCAGTGCCACCAGCGTGACGTAGAGAATAATGCAGATACCGCCACCGGCCAGCGCGAAGGGCGCGCCATATTTGTGAGAAATGGCGCCGGCCAGCAAGTTTCCGATAGGCATGGCTCCAATAAACGACAGGATGAACATGCTCATGACGCGGCCGCGCATTTCGTCCGTTACGAGCTGCTGCAGCAGAGTGTTGGTGACGGCCACCGAGGTGACGATAGCGAAGCCAACGCCGAACAGGAACAGGAGTGAAAGGGCCAGATGTGTGGATAGTCCAAAAGCGATCAGAAATACTCCGAAACCAAACGCCCCGCCGATAACCGACCAGCCCTTACGTCTGAAATCACCCAGGTAGGCAAGAAGCAGCGCGGCGAAAAACGCTCCTGCACCGGCGGTGCCCATCATCCAGGCCAGTCCACTCGCGCCGAGATGAAAAATATCCCGCGCGAAGATTGGAATGAACGTGAGATAAGGAGCGCCGAACAAGCTGTTGACCGCGGAGATTGAAAGCAGCGAGAAAACTCGCGGGCGCTTTCTAACGTAGCGGAAACCATCAAGCAGATCCTGCCAGAGTGCCTGCCGATCTTTAACGGAGTGGGAAGCATATTTAGTCGCACCTTCGAAGTGGACCAGATGCAGCGCAATTACTACGGCAACAAACGAAAGTCCGTTTACATAAAAACATCCCGCCAGCCCGAAGAACTTAATTCCCACTCCGGCGAGCACCGGGCCTATCACTCGCGAGAGTTGAAATTGGGAAGAGTTAAGGGCGACGGCGTTTGCCAGATCTTCGCGCCCCACGAGGTCAAACGTCATTGCCTGGTATGACGGGCCGGCGAGCGCCATGCAGCATCCCGTCACCAGCGAAAAACACAGAACCATCCAGACGTTGACCTGGTTCGTCCAAACCAGCGTAGCCAAACCTAAAGCTGACAGTCCTGCTACCACTTGTGTGTAGAGCAGCAATCGGCGGCGGTCGACGAGATCTGCAAAAACACCGCCCGCCAGCGTTAGGAAAAATCCCGGGGCAGTGGCCATGAACCCATCAATACCCAACCAAAGGGCGGAATTGGTAAGTTGCAGCACGAGCCATCCCTGGGCAACTGCCTGCATCCACGTGCCAACATTAGAAAGAAAAGCGCCAATCCAGAAGACGCGGTAATTTCTATGAGACAGCGCGCGAAACATTGCTGTCTTGCGGCTGGACACCACTTTCACCGGCTCCAGATCGTTAACTTCGATTGCCATGACTTAGTAACGGGGAAAGGGTAAACGGGGAAAGGGAAAACGGTAGTGTCAAATAGGTAGTGTCAAATAAAACCAACCTTTACCCGTTCCCCCTTACCCGTTCCCCCGTTCCGCCCTTCCCCTTTACCCGTTCACCATTCTTTTCATCTCGACGCCACGCTGAAAGTGATCCGCCTTTCCCACCCCGACGCATGGAAACAATCTCAGCCATTATCGCCAGCGCAACTTCCTCGGGCGTAACGGCGCCAATGTCCAATCCGATCGGCGCGTGGACCTGGCGTAGTTTTTCCTCCGCCACTCCGTTTTCGCGAAGGCGTCCGAGTACGATGTTTGTTCGGCGTTTGCTGCCGATGAGCCCAACATAATCCGCTTCCGTTGTGATGATCGCGCGCAGGCACTGCTCATCTTCACTATGTCCGCGCGTGACTATTGCCACACAAACGCCGCGCCCATTACCAACCGCCGCGCGCACTGCATCTGCCCAGTTTTCGGCCGCAACCAATTCGATTAGTTCATCCGGAAAACGTTCGCGAGTTAGAAACTCCGCGCGGTCGTCGACCAGAGTCGCGCGATAACCTAATTGGCTGGCAAGTTTCGCAAGCGATGCCCCGACATGACCGGCGCCGCAGATTACTAAACGGGGCTCACGCTGGATGCGCTCGAAGAGTATCTGAGCATTGCTCCACTCGGTGAGTCCGGAAGCAAATTCACTGACGTGAAAAACACGCGTCTCCTCGCGTGAATTCAGAAACCTGTTTGCCTGTTGCCTCACGGCTGCATCCAGAGCCTCTACGCCCAGCCTGCCCAAGTGTGCTCCAGACTCTGCAATAAGCAGTTTTGTGCCCACGTTCGTTGCGCCGTCGATCAAAGTAGCAAGCGCGGCAATTGAACCCTCCTGGAGTATTCGCGAGACGTGATCTGAAATTAGACTCGACGGAGTTTTATTTTCCGGGCGTGGGATGGATTGCATTTGGCTAAATTACACGGCAACGACTCCAACAACTATCTGGAAGGTGACGCTTTAGCCAATCCGAGTGCTGCGGCGGCGCGGCGAACGAGCCACCATGGGCCAACCAGCAAATAGAACGGATTCTTAAAGAAGGCGGGCCTGTTGCCTTCAATCGCGTGGCCAATGAACTGAAGAATCCAGCCAACCACGAACAGCGCGAGTGCCCAACGCCAGTTGAAGAAAAACAGCGGCAGCGAAACGACAATCATCGGAATGCCGATAGTATGCGTCAGTTTGTTTAGCGGATGTTGATGCTTGGCTTTGTAGTTATCGATGAAGGAATCACTCATTGGTTCTCCTCCTGTCTGGAAGAACTGAAGTTGGTCGAAGCTCCCTCTTTCGGCTTCGGGTTGCGCAGTCGTTGATAGAACCACCAGTGATGACCTTCCAGATCTTCGCATTCATAGCCGCGATCGGTCCAATAGTCCTCACCGTAATCGGTTATTGCTGGCTCTGAAACAATACGGGCTCCCGCAGCACGGGCCTGTGCGCAGTGGGCCTCAACGTCATCAACGTAGACCATCATGTTCTGGGTGTTCGCGCCGTCGATGGCGCGCGGCGACTTCCGAAAAGAAGGTTTGTGCGCCAAGCCGTCCTGGCCCACCATAATCAGGCCTTCGCCATAGGTCAATTCAGAATGCTCGATGCTCCGACCTTCACCTTCAATCTTCAGCCGCACTTCGAAACCGAAGGCGCGACAAAGCCAATCAATCGCCGCCGCGGCGTCTTCGTAATAGACGGCGCTCGCGATGCGTGGCCAATCGGGCGGTGGTGGTTTCATATTCAATCGAGCGCTTGGTCACCTAGCTAGTTGTTTAGCAATAACGTTTGAAGAGATCACAGAGCATCGATGAAGATATCCATAGTCCCACCGCAGACCATTCCTTCTTCGCTCGCTTCTTCGGCGGTTAGGGAAAAGTGGTGCAATGCCGATTTGCCTGAACGCATCGCGTCACGTGCTTCGGCCCACACCTCTGCTTCAATGCAGCCGCCGCCTACCGTTCCCGCTACTTCTCCGTTTGCAAAAAACAGCATTTTCGCGCCTTTTTGCTGCGGCGTAGAACCGCGCGTGCGTGCAACCGTGGCCACTACGACTCGCTCGCCACGCTTACTCGCTTCGCTAATCAGGCGGTAGAGATCGGTCTGTGCAATTGTTCCCATAAACTGCCGATTAGAACACCCGTGCTTGCCCGTCTCATGCTCTTGCTGTCAACGTGAAATAGCGACAGGCACGAAATCTGACTTAATTTATTCGGGTCTGGCTCGATTGTTGGCGGGGCGAGGCTCAGTTCGCGTGGAACTGTCCTGCTGCTGCACCTCCAGGCGGCGACGCAACGAATCAACTTCGGCGTCCGCCGTCCCAATCGATTGCTCCAGACGCGTTTGGCTCGTTTCAAGTATCCTGATCTGCGCCTGCACACGCGCCTTTTCATTTTCGAGTTGGCGACGGCGTGCCTCTCTCGCCTCCTCCGGATGCACCGTGCCATATCCAGCCGCTCGCTCGATGTTCTCCGGCCTTGAGTCGTAATCGATCTGATCAAGCTTCGCCTGCAAGTCTGCCAGTTTGCTCTCAGCGTCCACTAATTGGGCGCGCAAGCTTTCCGCGCGCTGCTCTGCTCGCGTGAGTCGCTCCATGTCGATCAACGAGCGCTCATTGTCCTGCATCTGAGTCAACTTATCGTTTAGTCTGGTGACCTGATTTGAGAGCGCATTGATTGTCTGCTGCATGTCCTGTTCGTCTGAATTTTTCGCCGTCGACTTGCCCTTCTTTGGCTGCGGATTCTCAGTTGCTTGCTGGGTCTCCGCCGCGTTGTCCTCCGCTGTGCTGACGATTTTTTCGTCGCCGGAAGCGGCCGTCTGTTCGGTTCCCGGCCGAGCGATCGTCGGATTCGTAACGACGGGCGCGGTCACACGACGGGCGCGGCGTTTTCGCCTCCGCTGAGCGTCCGCATCGATGGAACAAACGCTCAGCGCAAAGACCACAGTTAATAGAAACGCCATATACCGAATAGATCGACTTTGCATTAGATATTCCTCACTATTGCCTCGGCAGGTTGCCTTCAAGATAACGCTTGTTTAGAGATGCGTACAAGTATTCCCCGGCTGTCTTAGAGTTAACACGTCAGCGTCGAGTGGGGGTTCCTGAAACTCGAACCTCAGCGCCATAACCCCTTCAAGTTCGGACTTCATGGCAACAAACTATTTGCAGCAGTTTAGCATGCGTTGACAATGTCATTGCAGATTCTCGACGGTCTGTTCCAGTTGAGCAGTGCGTTGCGCAATGTCAGCGATCCGCGCGCGCACTTCATTCACCTTTTCTTCAGGCGCACGCTCGGCAAACTGAGGATTGGCCAGTTGTGCTTTCAGCTTCGACCCTTCGGCCGCGAGTTTCTCTTTTTCTTTTCCCAGCCGCTGCCGCTCCTGCGCGAAATCTATTAGACCCGCCAACGGCACTGCGACTTCCGCGCTGCCGGCCAAAACAGCCCGCGCCGAGGCACGCGGCGCATCCAGTTGAGCATTGATGGAAACTTCCGAAGCCCTTACGAGCCGCCTGATCTGGCCTGCATTTGCCAGAAACATTGAGCGCAACTTTTCATCGGGCGACCCAATCAGCACCGGTACCGGTTCGCTCGGCTTGATGTTCATTTCGGAACGAATGTTACGCACGCGCGAGATGAGATCGATCACGGCCTGCATCTCCCACTCGGCGTTTTCATCGATCAGGCTCGCCTTACCTTCCGGATATGCAGCCAGCATTATTGTTGGCGCCGCGCCTCGGTAAGCTTCGTGAAGCAGGCTTTCGTGCGCACCGGGAAGTCGCTGCCAGAGATCCTCTGTGATGTAAGGCATGAAGGGATGCAACAAGCGCAGCGCCTGTTCAAGCACAGTTATCAAGCGAACTCGCGCTTGATCCCGCTGGGCCGTCGATTCTTCAGCCGTGACGTCGCTCTTGGTCAGCTCGATGTACCAGTCACAAAAATCGTCCCAGAAGAAGTGATAGAGCGTTTGCACTGCTTCGTGGAATTGATAACCGGCTAACGCCTCGCGCACGTCACGCGCAGTTTTGTTCAGGCGCGAAAGTATCCAACGATCGTGCAGCGCCAACTCCGGACCAGAGGTATTCAAGATCTCGGGATTAATTGTCGCGCCTTCGGAATTCAGCAAACAGAAGCGCGCGGCATTCCAGATCTTGTTGGCAAAGTTGCGATACGACTCGACCTGCTTGTCGTTCCAGCGAATGTCTGTGCTCCCTACCGAGGCCAGTTTTAGTCGCGTGGCGTCCACGCCATATTTTTCGAACACCTCGAGCGGATCGATGCCATTCATTTTGGTCTTCGACATTCGCTGGCCATGGACGTCGAGAATGGTGCCGTTGATGAAAACGTCGGCAAACGGCTCGCGACTCATGAACTTCCTGCCCATCATGACCATGCGCGATACCCATAAGAAAATGATGTCACGCCCGGTAATCAGGACCGAGGTCGGATAAAAAGTCTCAAGGTCTTTCGTTTGTTCCGGCCAGCCCAACGTCGAAAAGGGCCAAAGCGCCGCCGAAAACCACGTGTCGAGCACGTCCTGGTCCTGGGTCAACTCATTGGTACCAGCCTTTGCCCGCGCTTCTTCCTCTGACCGGGCAACGATTATCTCGCCGTCTTTTGTGTACCATGCGGGAATCTGATGACCCCACCAGAGCTGGCGCGAGATGGTCCAGTCGCGCAGGTTCTCTAGCCAGTTTGTATAAACCTTTTCATAGGGGACTTCAGGAACAAAGCGCGGCTTCTTCTCCCGCGCCATCAATTCAAGCGCAAGATCTCGCAACTCATCCATCCGCATAAACCACTGAGTGGAAATCAAGGGCTCGATAACCGTCTTGCAGCGCTCGCACTTTGAAATGGAGAACTCGTAGTCAACAATTTTTTCCAGCAGACCCAGCTCTGCAAATCTTTCCACAACCTTCGCGCGGGCCTTGTAGCGATCGAGTCCCGCAAAATCAGCGCCGGCTTCGTTCGTCATTTTCGCGTGGACGTCAATGACGACGATTTGAGCAAGATCGTGGCGCTGGCCCATGTCGTAGTCATTTGGATCGTGTGCAGGCGTAACTTTTACGGCGCCCGTGCCAAATTCAGCGTCGACAAACTCGTCGGCGACAACCGGAATCTCGCGACCAGTCAGCGGCAGTAATAAGGTTGAGCCAACCAGCTCGCGGTAACGCTCATCGTTTGGGTTCACCGCAACAGCAGTATCGCCAAGCATAGTTTCAGGACGCGTCGTGGCGACGGTTACCCCTCCTTCACCGTTCTTTGCCGGATAGCGAAGGTAGTAAAGTTTTCCTGGCTGCGGGTCCTTCAGCACTTCCAGGTCGGACAATACCGTCTGATCATTCGGGCACCAGTTGACGATTCGGTTGCCGCGATAAATCATGCCGTCCTCGTAAAGGCGCACAAAAACTTCCCGAACAGCCCGCGCCAGGTCCTCGTCCATCGTAAATTTTTCGCGAGACCAGTCGACGGAAGCGCCCTCTCGTCGCATCTGCCTGGTAATCTGGCCGCCCGATTCCTTTTTCCACTTCCAGACCCGTTCAATAAATTTTTCGCGGCCGAGATCATGACGGGTCAGCCCCTCCTTCTTCAGTTCGCGCGTCACCATCAACTGGGTTGAGATACCCGCGTGGTCCATACCTGGCAACCAGAGCGTGCGGTAACCACACATGCGCTTATAACGCGTGAGCACGTCCATCATCGTGTGTTGCAGAGCATGGCCCAGGTGCAACGAACCGGTAACGTTTGGCGGCGGGATCGCTATGGAGAAGACGGGCGCATGTTCGTCGCGATTAACTTCGGGCGCAAAAAAACCGAGCTTTTCCCAACGCTCGTAATGGTTCTGTTCCGCTTGTTTGGGATCGTATTGTTTAGGGATTTCCATTTATGGTTTGCCACTTTGACTCATCGTTTAGAAGCGGGACTTGTCCCGCCTGTGTTTCAAGTAAAATTGCATTGTAAGGCAAAGCGAAAAGATTTCCACTCGCCATCAAAAACGGCGGACAAGTCCGCT
>DIYZ01000232.1 GCA_002427845.1 Chloracidobacterium sp. UBA6041
TTGCCTTTGTCGTCTTCGACAGTGACCGTCAGTATGTGATTGCCTGCCAGGCCGGAAAGTTCGGCGGGGTCAAGCATCGCTTTATACGGTGGTATTTCGGAACTGGCGACTTTCACACCATCGAGTTCATAAATGACGCGGTCAATGCATTCAGTTTCTTCTGCTTCGACGCGAATCGCTATCGGACCTTTGATGGTTGTGCCAGTCTGGGGACTCACGATGTGCACGGACGCCTTGCATCCACCCGCACTGCCGAGCAAGAAGATCGCCGCGACCGCACCGGTCAACAGTAGCCCACCGCCGATCGCTCCAATCAGCACTAGCGGCGAGAGCCCGCTCGAAACTGGCGCAGGGATCGGTTGGGTGGCCGCCGCGGCAACATTACTGATCTCGTTGCCGGGGTTTATCGGCAAGTTGACGGGGGCCTGATCAAAAACATGAACCTGTGGATCGGATATCGGAGCCTGAGGCGGAAGCTCTGTTGGCGCCTGGGCATAACGTTTTTCCTCGGTGACCCAGGGAGTATTACTCAGATGGAATTCTATGATTGTGGACCCGCCAACCCCGATCAGATCGCCATTCTGAAGCGGCTGGTCCAACTCGACCACAACATCGTTGACAGTCGTGCCATTGCTACTGCCAAGGTCGGAAACCCAAAACTCCTCACCGCGCTTTTCAATCTCGGCATGATAACGCGAAACATTGGAATCATCCTCGAGCGAGATCGTGTTATCGAGCGCCCGGCCGATCGTCACCAAGCCGCGGTCCAACAACACCTCGCGCGTAGCATAGCCCGGCTGAATCACAATGAATTTTGCAAACGACATCGCTTATTTGCCGCAATCAAAACATGTCCGCGCTCCGATTCATGGCTGTTACATTCTAACCACAAACAGCTAGAGGGCAATCCGGCGAGATACTAGTCGCAGAACTGCCCTCATTGCGCGTCAAACCTTGCGCCCGTGAAACCCAGGCGCTCCTACTAACCTTTAATCAGCACCAGGGTTTCGAAGATGTCTTCGTTGTCCTTTGTGTGCTGCCTTTACCACCCCACGCGGGCTGCCCGCGTGGGGAACCCGGCTTTCGTTTCTCTGCGAGATCTAACCCGAATCCTATTCGCGGCCATTCTTCCGGCCGGCCCCGCTTACATTCCTTTGTTGAGCGGCACGCGAAGAATAATCTCCTCGTTGTCTGATCGATTCGTGTTGGTGACCCAGATTGCGTAGCGGCTGGCTGGGCTGTTGGCGCTCGGCGGGCGGCTATATATTTTGTAGTCTTGCACGCGTGCGCTCTTGAGGTAGCTGTCGATGACTTCCTTCTTGAGCACACCGCTGGAGAGCGCCTGCCTGACCTCGTCGCTGGACCCTCCAGCGCTGTTCGGCAGATCCAAAATCTGATCGCGGCTGAAGACGATGATGAAGTATTCCTTCTGGGGGTCGCTGTTGACCCTGTACCAGCACTCACTGGGATCAGGCGCGGGACAGTTAATGGGTGGTAGGACGAACTCCTGATTCCTGCCCACTTGGTTTTCGCCGTGATTGACGCGTGAATCGGGAAACTGGATAACGCCGTCCTGGCCCTCTTTCTGATAAACGATGTACAGAAAACCGTCCTGATTGGCGGTCACGCCGAGCCGAAGTTGATCGCCGGGATGGAAGACCGAAGCAACGCTGGATTCGCCCTCGGTGCCGTCCGGCCTCTTAATCAAGACGCGATACTGCACGGTCAGCAACGGAGCCAGCTCGACTTTCGGGCGCACGCGATATTTCTTGTGTGGCCGATAAACCCGCTTCGGCTTGACCTGCCTCTGAACCTGCTGCGGCTTGTCCCAGGTAGTAGAGCTTTCCTGCGCGAGCGCTGGACGCAGGCCGGTTACGACAAGCAGCAGAAGCAAACTTAGGAGAGTTGCAGCGCGACGAGAATTAGTACTTCGAAATTTCATCTTCGTTATACCTCAAAGATCTATTTTTGTGGGGGCAAGTGGTCCTGAAGTTTCGGATCATTGCCGGAGACGGCGCAACGGAAACCGATGAGCCAGCTACGCTCCTTCTTTTCCGCCGCCGTGAACTCCGCGGGAGCATAGATTCTGCGTGTCGTGCGCGCATCTTCGGCCTCTGAATGGAAGCTGCCGCCCCGCGCTACGCGGTTAGTAGACCCGAAGTTCGGATCGGTTTGGGTGTTGTTCGGATAGGGTTGATAGAAGGCATTGACCCATTCGAGCACATTCCCAGCCATGTCCTGCACTCCGTATAGGCTCGCGCCGTTTGCGTTCGAGCCGACGGCGGTCGTGTGATTTGTGCCGAGCGTGGCGCGTCCGGCATCGGGGCTATCGCCCCAGGGCCACATCCTCTTCTTCCCAGCGTTTGGCCCCCATGAGGCAGCCTTCTCCCATTCTTCTTCCGTTGGCAATCGTTTGCCTGCCCATGCCGCATAAGCCGACGCATCGGCAAAGCTTACGCCCACCACCGGCATCTTCGGCTGAGTGAAATAGTGTTCATCCCACCACGGATTGGTCGGAGGTTTGCGCTTCGTGGCATCGCAAAACTTGTTGTATTGCTCGTTGGTGACTTCGAATTTGTCAATGTAGAAATCGGGCAGGGTTACCTTGTGCGACGGCTTTTCCTCAGGTTTGTGATTGTCGTCACCCATTGGAAATTCGCCGGCAGCGACCAAAAGCATCGGACCGTTGTAGTCAATCTCCGTCGGTATCGATGGCGGTGCTGGCGTTGACGACACAAGCTGCGCGACGATGGTCTTCACGTCACCATCTTTGCCGCTGACGGTGGTATTGAAGTCTGTATAGCTATCGTGGGAAACGCGCACGACGCGTTTGCCTGCTTTCAGTCCGATGACTTTGATTGAACCATCCGCTGACGTCACGCCGCGGCTTATGTTGTCGATATAAACATCACTCCCTGGTGGAGCGCCGCGCACGACTGCCGTAAAGCCCGGCTGGCCCATGAAAAAATAAATCAGAACTATTACCACAACCGCCACGAGCAAAAGGCCGCCGGCGCCCACTATCCACATCCAGATCGGGATACCTCGTCGCGGTGGTGGCGCCGGGGGGCCGGGCTTTTGGCCTGATGGCGGTGACTGTTGATGTCTAAGTTGGCTTGTTCCGCCATCGGGCCTTACTAGTCGCGTGGTGGCGCTAAAATCATTATCCGGTGGTTCCATTCTTGATCTATCGTCCATTTTTTAACTCTCGCTCACAATCACCTGCCCGGAACTATAGTGGAAAAACGAGAGGGAGATCCAAATGGTGGTTGCATCGCCGACTATGATAGGGACACGCGGTAGCAAAACTAAATCACGGTATGTTCTTTGTCAAGAAAGCCTTGGAAGCGGGATCGCGGGTGCAGAGCATTCACCTCCTTTCCGAGGTTCCGTGCCCAGGCTAAGGCTGAAGCCAGTTTATGATCGCGCTCCATAAACTGGGCCGCTCCGTGGATGCAAGATCTCAGTGCTTCCGGACGCCTTTAGCTACCAGATATCTTTTTGATTTGAGTCTGACTGCGAGAGAAGGAATACTCCTGCCTCTTGGACTACGCCGGTAAATCGTCCGTGCGATTGCCATAAGGGAAATCCAGGCTCATAATTCTGCGCCGATTCCTACAGAAAGTGGTGACGCCTGATACGCCAAACGACGTCGACAAACTGCAAGGCACATGGAACGTGACGTCGCTTGAAACCGACGACCAGAAGATGCCGGCACACTCATGTTCATCGGTTTATCCAGCTTAGTGGGGATCTTCGCGCCCAATCCCTCGGCGACTCTGTTTGCCAGCGTCTTGTCGACCTGCGATAGCAGAAACAGCATCCGCTCGCGAATGTGCGGCGTCTCTACTTTGCCCAGCTCGAAACGTAAGGCGTTGATAATGTGATTCCGTTCTGGTTGAGATTGGCTATTAAAGAAGAGCGTCGCCTGACTAAAGTGATCGAAGAAACTCGCGCTACGCGCGCGAATTTTCTGAGCATCAATCCTCTCCGCAAAACTCGTAAAGCCGCTCATGGCGGTTCCGGCCTGGAACGGACACCCGCCTCTAAGACTGTTTGGTTCGTAGTGAAGTAATATCTGACAACCCCAGGGAATCTTCCTCGGACTCGGAGTCTAGCCCATTCGTCTATGAAATGCCATCCCATCTATGGCATGACTTTCGACGCTTCGGAATGAGCCGACATTGATGCCCTAAAAGGACAGTGTTCCGGCTGATTGTTTCTGACGTCAAGGCGACGCTTTTTTCTTGGGTCACTCTTGAGTCACTACCAGGGGAAACAGCCCCAAATTTCGGTGAACACAAACTAACTCGAAATGTCGGAAACGTTAATGAAACTGGACAGACCAGAATCCAACGAAACTCGCGGGAACAGTACTGTTAAGACTGCAAAACCTTTATTCATCGGTTCGATTCCGATCGCCGCCTCCAATCTACTCAACAACTTACGGGCAGCTCAATCAATCACAGAAAAGTGACTGTAGTAAAAAATGTAGTAAGTCTCTGCATCTTGTGACCGCGCAAAGGTATTTTTCTTCCATTTATATTGTCGGGAAATGGGGTTCTCGTAGAGGAGCGTATTCGCGTTTGCACGGCGCTTGCGCTGCTTAATCTTGAGTCTCGTCTGCGACCGTTTCAGGACTGCCAGTTGCTGACGCAATGCCAGATTCTCATGGGAGAGATCACGCCGCTCCTTAAAGCACTGCACGCAAGCAAAGATAAACCGACAACAATAAGTTCTATGCCAGGAGTGTGAGGCCAGAGGCTAAAAAGTAAACAGAATCATTCAAGATCGGGTTTTAGCGAAGGACAGGTTGTTGCGCTGTGCTCTGGCTGAGCCAATTCGCTGAGCTAACTTGCACCGTTAGCAAAGCGCTCAGGCAGCAGAGAATTAGTGGAGAGCGGTTCGCTTCATTGGAAGCATAACCGCAGAGCAATTCCTGATAATGATCTTCTCATGCTGCATCAACCTCGACGATCTCAGCCTCGCGCGTGGGCGTGAGATTTAATCTCGCCAGCAGTATTCTGATTTCTTGATTACAAGGTAACGATCGATCGGTTTGCCAGTAACAACCTGAACCAGCCCGCTGGGCCATTGCACTTTTACCGACTGGACACCAGTTGCCGCTCCCGAGCCTATGATCAGCCGCGGATCGTTCGCAGGTAAATAGCTGCCGGAAGTGTTGGCATCGAACATCTGCTTTTTACCAATTGTCGATAACAATGAAGAGCATGAAAAAAGTTAAAGTATTCTTCTTGCATCAGATTGAGAGTGAAGAAGCCTTACCGAGCAAAGTTGAAAGATGGCGTCTGGATTGTCACCGGAACTCTGCCGGAAGGGTACAATGGCGGAGCCGCCTACGCTGAAATCGCTCAGAGTGACGGTCACATCTTGCGAGTCACTTACTACCGGTAGCTCTCTCTCTCTTATTATGGACGCGCGCCGAACGTCATTGGACCGGAGCGCGTCTATGCCTCTTATTCAAACTAATGACAATGGATCCATTGGGATTACCTCAACTTCATTCTTTGGTTTGATCGACTACGATGTGTTGGCGGACAGGCACGCAGGCTCGGACTATGAACGGGTCAGCGCTTATTTTCCGGACTTCTCCAGAGCGGAACAGTTGGCTGAGCGCCCGTGGAAATTCCTGCTCACGAAGCTATTGGTCAGAGAGCGCGCTGCGAATTCTATTGA
>DIYZ01000022.1:0-122 GCA_002427845.1 Chloracidobacterium sp. UBA6041
TCAAACGCACGATGGCGGGAAGATGGCGAGTAATGAGGTCAGTACCACCTCGCGGTAGCGGGTGGGTCCCCCTCAGCCACTCTCTCCCAGAAATCATCCGGTCTTCCGTTCAAATCGAACCA
>DIYZ01000022.1:454-19377 GCA_002427845.1 Chloracidobacterium sp. UBA6041
AGTCCCTGAGTCCCACTCATGAACTCCGTGCGCTCGAAGGCGTGTGGCTGGTTCCCGGTGAGAGGGTCAAACACCGAACCGATCATCCGCGTGGTGGCTGAAGCAGCAAGTGAAGCTCAGGCGCGGGACATAATTGGTACTGTATTTGCCCAGGTAGAAACATGTATAAATTCCTAACCTGGCTAAATGCTATTGCCTGGCCGCAAGCCTCTGCTTCGCTTGCTCGATCTGTTCTTCGAGTAAGGGTTTCAACTTGGGGTCCAGCTTGAGGCACTGGTCGAAGTCCTTCTCTGCCCCGACCTTGTCGCCTTGAAACAGCCGGGCCAATCCTCGGTTTCCGTATGCCTTGGCGAAGAATGGATCGATTTTGATAGCTAATTCGTAGTCGGCGATGCTCCCGTCCAAGTCTCTTCTGTCCAGCCGAGCGTTGCCCCGATTGCTGTACGCTTCTGCAAATCGGGGATTGATTTCGATAGCTCTGTCGTAGTCTGCAATAGCTCCTTGCAGGTCTCCTTTGGCACGTCGTACCAGACCACGGTTATTGTAGACGAGAGTATTATGCGAATCGAACCGGACGGCCTTATCCAAATCAGCCATAGCGCCGTCCAGGTCCCCTTTGTCTCTCCTGGCGTTACCGCGATTGTTAAGTGCGGAGCTCAGGTGAGGGTTGATTTTGATGGCCGTGGTGTAGTCGGCGATGCCGCCGTCCAGGTCTCCCACGTCTCGCCGGGCCTTGCCGCGATTGTAGTGGGCCAGGGCCAGATGAGGATCGATCTCGATGGCCCTGGTATAGTCGGCGATGCTGCCGTCCAGGTCTCCTTTGTTATATCGGGCGCTGCCACGCATGTTGTAGGCAAGAGCCCAGCGCGGGTTAAATATGAGGGCCGCGTCATAGTCGGCTATGGCGCCATCCAGGTCTCCCTTCTTATACCGGTCATTGCCCCGGTTGTAGTAGGTGGCTGCGAAGCGAGAAGTTTGCGCCTGACAAAGTGGAGCAGCAACTAGCAGGAGAATGACGGCCAGGAACAAGCAATGACAGCGGTGTCTGTTAACACCAGTTGGAAGCATCTTGATTTTTCGCATCGCCTTTTACCTCGTAATAGCAAATTCGTTTCCGTGGCGAGTCAAAGCCGATAAGCAACTAATCCATCAGGCGTCCCGGCGAGGTGAACCTTTCCGGCTGATACGCAGCGATAGATCGTGGCGGCACTAGCGCGGGCCAGTGTGGCTCCCTCAATCGGTGTCACTATCGTGATCGGCACACCGCGTTTCGACACACTGGCCCAAAAGCGTTAGTTTCTGCCTGCTGAGCCTCTGGCTAGAACTATCGTCTGGCTCTCAACTGCGTTTTTCGCCAACTCACGTTCCAGGCGGAGCATCAGTAGCTCGCGTCCAGTGGCGTCTCCAGGTGTCCAGATCTGCGAGAGGAAATACTGATCACCGTACTTGTGGAAGACTACTTTGGCTTTTTCTTGGGTTTCGCTGGCCCGCACGGGCATGGTTGTGAAGAGAGCGCTTGTACGGCCGTCTCTGCTTTGGACCAACCAAACCTTGTCGAAGTCGCTTCTATTGGGCTCGACGGTGTATTCGCCAGCCGGGAGCGTCTTCTCTCCCACGATGAAGTCGAATGGGATGTTTGTAATCTTGCTACGCTCAGATTGAGCGGAAACGGATATGGCTGTCACCGTTAACAGCAGAGTCAGCGTTGTGAGAGTTCCAAAAGCTTGCTTTTTCATATTGCCTCCTTCTTCCTTCTTGTGGTTGCGCGGCAGCTCCATTGCTGCCTTCACTGTTAACGCGGAAAGCGGAGAGAAGAGGGGCCAAACTTAAAAAGTGAATATCAAAATGGAGCCGAGCGTTGCATTGACTTGGTGTTCAGAGGTGCATATGCTCTGCGGCAGTCCGAAAACACTCCAGTTTTTGGCAGGTTTCGACAACGACTCCCTCCTCCTAGCCACGACAAACTAAAGTTTGTCGGACCAGCCAAGGGAGTTATCGCTTTAAGAAGACGGGAGGCCCCAACATGACTCCCTCGCCGCCAAATGTGACCGCCATGCTTCGCGACTGGAGCAATGGCGACAAAAAAGCGCAAGACCAACTTTTCCGAGCTGTCTACAACGAACTGCATCACCAGGCCGCACGCTACCTGCGACATGAACATCCCGGTCTCTCGTTGCAGACCACAGACCTGATTCACGAAGCGTATCTTCGCCTGATAGATCAGCAGCACGTCGAGTGGCAGAACCGATTGCATTTCTTCGGAATCGCCGCGCAGGTTATGCGGCGCATCCTGGTGGACCATGCGCGGAGTCGTCAGGCAGCCAAACGCGGTGGCAGCGCTATTCGTCTGCCGCTGGAGGAGGCGATGGCGGTCTTGCCGGGGCAAGACCTGGACTTTGTGGCGCTTGATGAAGCGTTGAACAAGCTGGCAGAAATTGATCCGCAGCAGAGCCAGGTAGTGGAGCTGAGATTCTTTAGCGGGCTGAGTGTGGAAGAGACCGCCAAAGTGTTGGACGTGTCGGAGCGAACGGTCAAACGAGACTGGAATGTAGCCAAGGCCTGGTTGCGGCGAGAACTCAGCAGAGGTGGTGCCGAAGAGTGACACCTGAGCAGTGGCAGAGAGTGAAAGAAGTGTTTGAAGCCGCGGTGGAGCGCGACTCCAGCCAGCGTGCTGCCTTTCTCGACGAAGCCTGTGATAGCGACGTCGCTCTGCGCCGCGAGGCGGAGTCGCTAATTGAGTCTTATGAGAAAGAGAAGAGCTTCATGTCGCTGCCTGTCATAGCGGCGGCGGCTCCATCTCTTTTTGATAAGCAAGCCGAGTCGCTGGTGGGACAGATGGTGGGCCACTATAAGATCCTCGCCCCCATTGGCGCCGGCGGCATGGGAGAAGTCTATCTCGCGCAGGACAGCCGCTTAGGACGCCAGGTCGCCCTCAAGTTGTTGCCAACCTATTTGAGCGGTGACAGCGATCGCTTGCGGCGCTTCGAGCAAGAGGCACGTGTTGCCTCGTCACTCAATCACCCAAACGTCTGCATGATCCATGAAGTAGGTGAAATGGAAGATGGTCGTCACTACATTGTGATGGAGCACATCGAGGGTGTAACGCTGCGCGAGCGCCTGGCAATCAAACCGCTCAAGTTGCGCGAAGTGCTGGATGCGGCAGTGCAAGTGGCATCTGCGCTTGAAGCGGCACATGCCGCGGGCGTGGTGCATCGGGACATCAAGCCCGAGAACATCATGCTGCGGCGAGATGGCTACCTCAAAGTGCTCGACTTTGGCTTGGCGAAGTTGACCGAGAAGCTTACCGAGCGACAGAGAATTGAACCAGAAGCGCCGACCAGAGGGATGGTGAAGACCGATGTGGGCGTGGTGATGGGCACAGTAGCTTACATGTCGCCGGAACAGACCAGGGGACTGGATATTGACGCCCGTACAGACATCTGGAGCCTGGGAGTGGTGCTGTATGAGATGGTGACTGGCCGCGTACCATTCGAAGGAACAACGAACAGCGACCTAATCGTCTCGATCCTTGAACGGGAGCCAAAACCGCTTACGTGGCTCTTGCCAAAAGCCCCTGCCGAATTGCAGCGAATCATCTCCAAAGCATTGCGTAAAGATCGGGAGGAACGCTACCAGGGGATCAAGGACTTGCTCCTTGATCTGAAGAGCCTCAAGCAAGAACTGGATTTTGAAGCAAAGCTGGAACAGTCTGTACAGCCGGACGTCGGTCAGCAAACGAAGGAAGTGCAGGCGGCGCGCACGACATTGAGCGCTGAGTTTCCTAATCGAAAACCGCTTCGCTGGACAGCCGGAATACTGGGTGGTCTCCTGCTCATCGTGGTGTTGGCTTATATCATTGGGCGGATCATCCCGTGGCAACCGCCGCCGCCTCGGATCGTAAATACGGTCCAACTCACGGATGACGGTCGAGATAAAACCAAAGAAATTGCCGCCGACGGCTCTCGGGTCTATTTTGGCGAAGATTTAGGGCAGACACCCGGATTTGCGCAGGTGTCCACCGCCGGCGGCGAAGCTACACTGATTCCGGCTTACTTCCTGGAACGACCGGGGCAGGGACTTCTTTTTGATATCTCGCGCGATCGAAACGAGCTGCTCATCGGAAAGGCGGATGCTGGGGGATTGCTCAGTTTGTGGGTTATGTCGGTGCTGGGCGGACCCGGTCGCAGGCTGGGCGATTTGCGTGGATTCACTGCGTCCTGGTCCCCGGACACCCGGCGAGTCGCCTATGGGGATGGTCGGGACTTGTACATAGCTAATAGCGATGGGAGCGAATCACGCAAGCTGGCGATTCCTCCAGGAGGCGGCACTACGATATCCCCTGCCTGGTCACCGGATGGAAGTCGGCTTCGCTTCAATGTGTGGGATGAAGACAAGGACACTTCTACCTTGTGGGAAGAAGCAGTCGATGGTACGGGTCTTCATCCGCTGTTTCCTGACTGGAAGGGCAAGGAGAGCAACAACGGTTGGGGAGGCCGTTGGACTCCCGACGGGCGCTACTACGTCTTTATGGTTGGGGGCGATATGAAGATCGGACGCGGCGCTAACATCTGGGCCCTTCGCGAAACAGAAAGTTTTTTCGGAAAGACGGATCGAACACCGATTCAATTGACTTTTGGACCACTGTTATTCTTCCCTCCCGTGTTTAGCCCCGACGGGAAGAAACTGTTCACCTTAGGGTACCTCCCGCACGGAGAAGTAATGCGGTACGACGTCCTCACGAAACATTGGGGACCTGTACTTTCGGGCACGTCAGCGATTAACTTGGATTTTTCCCGGGATGGTCAGTGGGTTACCTATGTCACCTACCCCTACGGACCTCTCTGGCGCAGTCGAGCAGACGGCAGCCAACGACTACAACTCACCTCGCCAGAGATAAAGGTTATGTTGCCGCGTTGGTCGCCTGACGGAAAGCAGATCGTCTTCAACGGGCAAGTCCCTGGGCAGCCCTTTCAGATCTATGTGGTTTCGGCCGAAGCGGGCAAGGCGGAACAATTGGTCCAGACGAGCTGCAATGACGTGGACCCCACGTGGTCGCCGGATGGAAGCAGGCTGGTTTTCGGACACCTCCCCCCATTTGGAACATCGTGCAAAGCGGCGATCTACGTCCTCGATCTGAAGAGCCACCAGGTTTCAACAATAGCTGGCTCGGACGGGCTGTTTTCTCCGCGCTGGTCGCCCGATGGAAACTCGATGGTGGCGATCACCGAGAATTTTTCTCGATTGATGCTCTTCAGTTTCGCGACCCAAAGATGGGAGGAACTCGCCAAAGGTCCCCCTGAGTATCTGGGGTATCCAGGATGGTCGCGCGATGGGAGATTCGTTTACTTCATCGGTGAGAGCGACGTGCTTCGGGTGCGGATTGCCGATCACAAAATGGAGAAGGTGGTTAGTCTCAAAGACGTTCATTTGAGAATCGGTAATGCGGGGCTCAGTCTGACTCCTGACGACTCTCCTCTCCTGCTGTTCGAGACCAGCGTCAAGGAACTTTACGCCCTCGACTGGATAGCTCCGTAGGCTACAGCGTGAAGCGACACCGTTTAGAATGCGGACTTCTCCGCCGCCACGCACACCGGCCACAAGTTGCCAATCTAAACGGAGCGTGAGTCTATCAAGCGCAGTACTCGCAAGAAGGAGCCATCATGGAAAGAGATCAAAGTCGGCTCACTCAGGGAAGAATCTTTTTCCTGGCAATGTTGCTTGTGTTGGGTATTGGCTTGCACGCGGGAGTTGATGCGCAGTCGAATACTGATGGCAATATCAGCGGCACTGTGCGAGATCCACAGGGCGCCATCGTTCCTAAAGCTGAAGTATTGATCCTGGAAGAGCGAACAGGCTTCTCACGCACCGTAACGGCCAACGACGAAGGATTCTATTCAGCTCCCAGTTTATCTTTCGGGCGCTACTCTGTGAGCACAGTGCCGCCGGGATTCAAAAGGACCGTGAATACCGGACTGGAGCTGCACGTCAATGAGAACCTGGTTGTTGACCTGACCCTCGAGATTGGACCCGTAGATGAAACCGTCACTGTGCCGAACGAAACCGCGCCGGTCGAGACGCGCAGCGGTGAGGTAAGCAGCCTGGTTTCAGAGAAGCAGGTGACGGAGCTGCCACTCAATGGACGCAACTACGCGCAGTTGGTCTTGATGGTGCCGGGAGTTTCGCCAACAAACAATGATTTTAGAACCCGTGGTACCGGGCTTGATTCATTCGTGGGTGCATCGGTGAACGGCAACGGCTCGAACCAGAATCTCTGGACCGTTGACGGCGTCAACAATATGGACGTGGGCTCAAACCACACACTGCTGGTCTATCCATCGATAGACTCTATTCAGGAATTTCGGGTTGAGCGCAACAGCTTCAGTGCGGAGTTTGGGCAAGCACAGGGCGCCGTCATCAATCTGATCACCAAAGGCGGCACCAATCAGTTGCACGGCACCGGCTTTGAGTTCCTGCGTAATGACGTACTGAATGCCAGCGATTTCTTTCTGAACAGTGCGGGTCAGCCTAAGGCCGCGCTGCGTTACAACAATTTCGGCTTCAACTTCAATGGACCAATCAAAAAGAACCGGGCCTTCTTTTTCTGGTCAGAGGAATGGCGACGCGAACGGCGCGGTCTGGTGCGTAGTGCCAGAGTCCCTACCGCCGCGGAGAAGCTGGGAGATTTCAGCGGGTTCCTGACAGATCCTTTGCCGCATGATCCGGCCACCTGCAGGCCGGATCCTGTAGATCCAACCGCGACAATCTGTGATCCATTCCCAGGCAACAGGATTCCGGCGAATCGCCTCAGCCCGGTAGGCCTGGTGTTGTTGAGAGTCTACTCCGATCCTAATAATCCTGGAGATCCAAGAGGCCAGAACTGGATCGCTGCCCCGAAAGCACCGATTGATACCCGCCAGGATCTCATTCGCGGTAATGTGAATATCACCAACAAGGCTGACCTGATGATCCGTTGGATCAATGAAGACTGGGTTCGCGGGACTCAACTAGGTGGCGACTCTGGATTTCCGACCGTGGACTCAGATTGGGCGCAACTGAGCAAGAGCTTAGCCGTCCAGTTGACGAGTTCGTTGTCCTCATCGGCGGTGAACGCATTTCAATTCTCACGTTCGGGCAATGATATCTCGATCACTACTGACCCGGCGGGCAAGGCAATCAACGATGAGCTCGCTACCAAGTTCAGTACGGTATTCCCGCATCCGCAAGGTTCCCCATTTCCTACTCTCTTCGCGGCAGATGGCTACGCATCTCTGCTCCACGGTGCGCCATGGAGCAATAAAGAGGACCTCTTCATCTGGAAGGATGACTTCTCTCACGTGGTGGGCGCCCACGACTTCAGGGTCGGCGGACTCTTCAGCCATAACATCAAGAATGAGGACACCATCTTCGGTTTTTTACTTTACCGGTTTTGTGGCACTAGCACGCGGACCGGCAATGCTATTGCCGACACACTACTCAAAGACTTGCCGCTTGGTTGCTATTTTGAGTCAGACCACCAGGAAAAGGTGTTGGCCCGCTGGCATGACCTGGAGTTTTATGGGAATGACACGTGGAAGGTGCAGCCGAGGGTCACGCTCACTCTGGGGCTGCGGTGGTCAAGATACGGCCAGCCCTATTCAGCCAATGATCGCATTACGAACTTTATTCCGAGACTTTACGATGGCGCGGATCCGAGTAGCGCTCTGGTTCAAGCAGGCACCCGCGGGTTTAATCGCGCTCTGGCGAAAAACTACGATAAGGGCTTCCAGCCACGAGTGGGCCTGGCCTGGGACATCTTTGGTGATGGCAAGACCGCGCTTCGCGCCGGCGCCGGACGCTACCTCAGCCGAACGAGAATTGGGAGCATGCTTGGCCTGGGCAACAACCCTCCCTGGACTCAAACCGTCGATGCGGGTTGGGGAGGTAGCAGTTCGTCTCTCGATGACAGCCCTAACTTCCGCAGCCTCGACACCATCAATCCAGGCCTGAAGAATGCGCTAGCTACAACGACGTCTTTCAATGCTATTAGTGAGGACTTCCGTCCACCGGAGAGCTGGCAGTGGAATCTGACCATCTCTCGCGAAGTCATGAAGAATACCGTGGTCGAAGTCTCTTACATAGGAAATCACGCTCTGCACATCGAGCGACCATTGGAGTGGAATGAGGTTGTTCCCAGCGCTCGACTGGCAGTTGCCCAGGCCATTCGAGCCAATGATCCCAGTGCGACTGGCCTGATCAATGCCGGTCGCCGGTTGCCAGGTGTTGCCTCCATCGCCATGACTGAGTCGACCGGCGATTCCAGCTACCATGCCCTCCAAATTTGGGCCAACCGCCGCTTCTCAGACCGGCTGGCTTTCCAGGCTGCTTACACCTGGAGTCATGCTATTACAAACGTCCCCCTGGCGGCCTTCAACAACGGCGCAACCGATCCCTTCAACTATAGTCTCGACCACGGCGACGCAGACCTTGACCGCAGGCAGATGTTTGTCGCCAATGCAGTTTACGTTTTGCCATCGATCAAAAAGTGGGGTGCCGTCGCCAGTCAAATCCTGGGAGGCTGGCAGCTCAATGGAATCGTCTCTCTTCTGGGTGGCACTCCGATTGACGTGTATTCGGGGGCCAACACCGCCGGTCTAGCCGACAGTTCTCGTAATATCGGCCAGCGCCCCAACCTTATTCTCGGCGTACCTGTTTACCTCCACAACGCGGGCGACTCGCTGCAATACCTCAACCCAGCGGCATTTTCGTTACCTGAGGTAGGGCGGTTTGGCAGCCTTGGTCGCGGATCCATACGAGGTCCGGGCAGCAAGAACTTTGATTTCTCCGTAGTAAAAAACTGGCGAATGTATGATCGCTATAGCCTGCAGTTCCGCGCAGAGATGTTCAATGCCTTCAACCATTCGAATTTCAATGGTATCGATGCCGGCCTGAGTCTGGACAATGTCGCCAGGGACGAGAACTTTGGCAAACCCCTCAACCCAAACTTTGGTCGGATTACTGCGACGCGAGGACCGCGCGAGATCCAGTTCGGACTGAAGTTCAACTTCTAACGGATTTCGTAGTCGATGTCTATGGAGTCATTAACCCA
Organism: Chloracidobacterium sp. UBA6041; assembly: GCA_002427845.1. GTDB lineage: Bacteria > Acidobacteriota > Blastocatellia > Pyrinomonadales > Pyrinomonadaceae > PSRF01. The sequence continues at coordinate 9,540 of DIYZ01000022.1, forward strand.
AGGTCGCTGTCGCAACACAGGAAAACGCACGCCGGAAGCAAGGTAGGCTACGAATAGTGCTGAACGTGTGGCGCAGATCACGGAAGGTGAACTCGGTGATACGCGCTTCTCGGCAGCTGCTGAGAAGGATTCCTGGAGCTCACGCGACAGCGGTATTCTTTTGGGGTTGAATGAACAATGATCTTTTGCACGGTCGTCAAAGCCTAAGTTTTAGTTGCGACCTTGATTGACCAAGACTCCCGATGGCGTGAAAATGGCGCGATTGTGTACCCAGATGTAGCAAGATGTAACGAACTTTGACGGCTGCGAATTCAGTAAATTGCGTCACATCTTGCGTGGTCCGGTTTGGTTAATCCCCTCTCATGGGACTCATAATCTGTTGCTTCGGGGTTCGAATCCCTGCGGGGGCACCAATGCAGTAGGCAGTAGGCAGGAGCAGGAGGCCGTATTGAATATTAGATTGAATATTAGTCTAGCGAGATCAGGAAGATGACTAACGGAAAAACGATCGGGATAGGAATTGTGGGCGCCGGATTTGCGCGTACTACTCAAATTCCCGGTTTTCGCAATTGCCCGGGCGCGCGTATCGTCGCCATTACCAGCCGGCATCGTGAACGCGCCGAAAGCGTAGCGAAAGAGTTTGGCATCGAACACGTTGCTAATGACTGGCGCGAGCTGGTAACACGCGACGACGTCGATCTCATCAGCGTTGTTACTCCGCCCGCCACTCACATGGAGATCACGGTTGCGGCCCTTGAACGCGGCAAGGCCGTGCTTTGCGAAAAGCCGATGGCGATGAATGCCGCGGAAGCAAAGCGCATGACTCAGAGCGCGCGCGAAGCTAATGTGCTCGCATTGATAGACCACGAGCTGCGATTTTTGAACAGCCGGCAAACAATGCGCGCGATGCTACAGAAGGGAGGAATCGGCCGCGTACGCCACTGCAACTATGTTTTTCGTTCCGACTATCGCGGCGTTTTGGATCGGGCCTGGGACTGGTGGTCCGATGAAGCGATGGGCGGCGGCACACTGGGCGCGATTGGTTCCCATGCTATTGATTCGTTTCGCTGGTTGCTGAGCACGGAAATCAGCGAAGTTTGCTGCATGCTTTCAACCCACGTCGCGGAACGTCCGGATAAACCCAGCGGAGAAATGCGACGCGTCACTACCGACGATGAAGCGAAGCTGCTCTTTCGCTTTGCCGATTCATCACTAACGAAAGGCGCGACCGGGGCCGCATCTCTTTCTGTCGTCGAATCGGGAAAATACGAAAACCGCCTGGAAGTTTATGGAAGCAGCGGCGCACTAATGGTCGAGGAAACCGGCGAGCTATGGTATTCGCCCGCGGGGTCTGCCGCGTGGCGGCCAGTCCAGGTAGATCAGGACCCAATGGCTCCGGGGATGCGCGAAGGAAGTTGGTCGCGAGGCTTCACGGCATTTTCCTGCGCGATAGTTGCTGCGCTTAGCGCAGGCCGGAAAACTGTGGAAGGTGCGGCCACGTTCGCCGACGGTTTGCAGGTGCAACTCGCGCTAGATGCGGCCCGCGCCTCGAACAAGATCGGCTGCTGGGCGCCGGTTGGGTAGAGCTTGTTTGGAGTTCTGAGTTTCGAGTTCAGATTGTCATCGAGCGGTCTTTAACTCGAAACTCGGAACCCGAAACTCGAAACTTCTTTTGAATGCTAAAACGTAAGCTCAAGCAAAGCGTTCGTGTAGGCGTTGATACAGGCGGAACCTTCACAGATTTCGTTTTTGAAACAAACGGTCGCCTCGAGATATTCAAGTTTGCTTCCACGCCCGCGGATCCTTCGCTCGCCGTCAGTCAAGGTCTCCAACAAGTCGCGCAGAAGACAGGGGTCTCACTAAAAAATATTGAGGTGGTCCATGGCACAACTGTGGGCACCAATGCTTTGCTGCAGCGACGCGGCGCACGTACGGCGCTCGTCACGACGAGTGGATTTGAGGACGTCCTCGCAATCGGGCGACAAGCGCGACCTGAGCTTTACAACCTGAATGCCGTCAGTCCGCCTCCGCTAGTGACAGAGAAACTGCGCTTTGGCTTACATGAGCGCGTCACGGCCACGGGCGAAGTGCTAGAGCTACTTAACCAAACGGAATTAGTACGTCTGGTTGCGCAGCTAAAGAAAGCGAACGTCGAGTCAGTAGCGATCTGCCTGTTGTTTTCGTTTGTCAATCCCGCGCATGAAAAACAAATAGCCCAGGCGCTTTCCGCGCTCAATATTCCTTTATCAATCTCTCATCAGATACTTCCTGAGTATCGAGAGTTTGAACGTACGTCTACCGTCGCGATTAATGCTTATCTCCAGCCGTTGATGGGCACTTATCTGAAGCGGCTGGCCACGAGCACAAAGAAACTTCGCGTCATGCAATCTTCCGGCGGCAGCATTTCGGCGTCGGTCGCCGCAAACGAACCGGTGCGGACAATTCTTTCGGGGCCTGCCGGCGGCGTGGTTGGCGCACTGCGAGCGGCGAGAGTTTCCGGTTTTGAAAAAATCATCACCTTCGATATGGGTGGGACTTCTACGGACGTTGCCCTTTGCGAGCGCGATGGCTTACGCCTGACAAACGAGGCCTCGGTAGCGGGCTTGCCGGTTGCCGTGCCGGTTATGGATATACACACCGTCGGCGCTGGCGGCGGTTCGATTGCGAGAGTTGACGAAGGCGGCTCGCTGCGCGTTGGTCCCGAATCAGCCGGAGCCGATCCCGGTCCCGCCTGTTACGGCCGTTCGTTTTTGCCTACGGTTACCGATGCGCATCTTTTGCTGGGCCACTTCGGCGGCGCGGGATTGCTGGGCGGAGAGTTTGGGCTGGACGAAGAGCGGTCGCGCAAAGCTTTTGCGCAACTCGCGAACGAAATGAGTAAGGCTGCTCGTCGTACAGTTTCGACGATCGAAGCTGCACAAGGCGTACTGACGGTAGCCAATACAAACATGGAGCGCGCCTTGCGCCGTATCTCCGTTGAGCGGGGTTTCGACCCGCGTGATTTTGCGCTGCTTCCTTTTGGTGGCGCCGGCGGACTTCATGCAGTCGATCTGGCGCGCGCGCTCAGCATTCCTCGAATCATCGTGCCAAGATCCGGAGGGGCGCTCTCGGCCATCGGAGTTCTAACGGCGAACGTAGTGAAGGACCAGAGCCGCACGCTAATGCTGGATCTCGAACCCGGCAGCGAAAGGAAGTTAGGAGAAACTTTTATCGAGCTGGAGCGCGCGGCCGCCGCGGCCCTGCGCCGCGAGGGTTTTTCGGTTACGAAACAAAAGCACGCGCGCTTATTAGCCTTGCGTTACAAGGGACAATCGTTTGAGTTGGAGATCAAACAGACGAAGGGAAACATCGCCGCCAGTTTTCATCGCGCCCATCGCGAACGCTATGGCTACGCGCAAGAATCAAACGTTGTGGAAATTGTTAATGCTCGCGTTCGTTCGACCGGGATGGTGGCGAAGCTGCCGCCAGGACGCGCGAGCGTTTCTCGTAAGAAGAATTATGCGAAGCCGGCGAAGTTTGTGACCGCTTATCTCGACGGAAAAAAACTCAGCGTGGCGGTCTACCAGCGAGACGAATTGCCAGCAGGGGCACAGCTTCGGACACCGTGCATCATTACTGAGTACTCTTCAACTACTCTGATTCCGCCGGGCGCGCGGGCTGAGGTTGATGATTTTGGAAATCTGATCATTCATGTCACATAAAGGTGGTGGGAGTCTGACTAAGTTTGGAGTCTGATCATCCGAGTCACACCTTAATATAACCAGTGACGCAATTTGATCCAACAACTCTGGAAATCTATCGCGCGCTCTACACTTCAGTGGCGGAGGAGATGGGGATTGCGCTGAGGCGCTCGGCCTTTTCGCCAAACATCAAAGAGCGGCGAGATTACTCATGCGCGGTATTCGACGCCCGGGGCCGCGTGATTGCACAGGGCGATCACATGCCCGTGCATTTGGGTTCGATGCCCATGGCCGTTGCTTCCGCATTAAGCGAAATCGATCTTCAACCGGGAGACGTCGTCGCCCTAAACGATCCCTTTGCCGGCGGCACACATCTGCCGGATGTGACGTTGGTAATGCCAGTCTTTGCGGAAGTGACGGCAGACCGAAAACCGGCGACCGTAAAAAATGGAGCTGTCCACCGTCGCCCGTCGTCGGTCGGCCGTCCGCTTTTTTACGTTGCCAACCGCGCACATCATGCGGACATTGGCGGCGCAACGCCGGGCTCGATGGGACTGGCCACGGATATTTACGGCGAGGGGTTATCTATTCCGCCAGTCCGCCTGTTAAAAAATGGCGCGCTCAATGAAGACATGATGCGCCTGATACTGGCAAACGTTCGCAGTCATGATGAACGTCGTGGCGATTTTCAGGCGCAGATTGGTTCACTAAAGACCGGCGCCGCGCGGCTGCTGGAAATTGGGCAACGTCGCGGCGCGCCGGAAGCGCGTGCGTATGCAACGCATTTGATTGAGTACTCCGCACGGCTCATGCGACAGGCAATCGCGACGATTCCTGACGGCAAGTACGAAGCAGAAGACGCGCTTGATGACGACGGCGTGACTGCTGGAGAGGTTCCTATCCGCGTCGCCGTCACGATCAAGGCAGCGCGCGCGACTGTCGACTTCACCGGCAGCGCTGCCCAGGTTGCCGGGCCAATCAATGCCGTGGAGGCGATCACGGTCTCAGCCGTTTCGTATGTGTTTCGCTGTTTGCTCGATGGCGACGTACCGGCGAGTGCCGGTTTGATGGAACCCATTGAAGTGCTGGCGCCAAGGGCCACGATAGTTAATGCCATTCATCCGGCTTCGGTTGCCGGCGGCAATGTGGAAACGTCCCAGCGCATTGTCGATGTGCTCTTCAAAGCATTGGCCAGAGGATTGCCGGATCGAATCCCGGCGGCCAGCCAGGGCACGATGAACAATTTGACGATTGGCGGAATTGATCCACGTACTGGCAATATCGGCCGGGAGTTTTCCTACTACGAAACCGTCGCTGGCGGCATGGGCGCGCGTCCGGAGCACGATGGCATGAGCGCTGTCCATACGCACATGACTAACAGCCTGAACACACCCGCCGAAGCGCTCGAGTATGCCTATCCGTTGCGCGTGCGCGAGTACAAGATTCGCAAAGGCTCAGGCGGAAAAGGAAAGCATCGCGGGGGCGACGGCGTAGTTCGTGAGATTGAAACGTTGGCGCCGGCGCGTATGTCACTGCTGGCGGACAGGCGAAAGCGTGGGCCATATGGTCTGGCCGGAGGCGAGGATGGTCAGCCCGGCAACGCTACGATCATTCACAAGGGACGGTCGCGCAAGATTGGCTCGAAGGGAAGTTGGGAATTGGAAGCCGGCGACCGCGTGCGAATTGAAACACCCGGCGGCGGTGGTTTTGGGAAGGGGTGAAGGAGGCAGAATCTGCAGCTCAAGAAGAAACGGGTCGGTTCGCCGAATCTTACGCTGCCGGCTTCTACGGTAAAATGGTATTGAGATGTAAAAAGAGAGCACACTATGAATAACAAAATAGGCAATTGGAGGCTTAAAGCTGGGATTATACTACCGCTCCTCCTGATATTGGTTGCGGCTGCGGCGACGCAATGGTCCGCCTTGCGCTCTCAGACGGAGACAAATCCGGGCACGAGCGCTCAAAGCAAAAACCGCAAGCTATCCAAACTGGATATGGAAACAGTACCTCTGGTTGATTACGACGCGCCACAATCCGCTGACTTGGAGAGACAGAGTAAGAACCGCCGCCACGGCGGGATTAGTGGCTTTGTCGAGAAGACCTACAGGGGCGGAGAGTCAGTTCTCATTAACGATTGGGAGGTGGGGCTTCCGGCTCTGCCGGTGGACCGAAGTGACGCCATTGTGTTAGGTAAAGTCGTCGGCGCGCAAGCCTACCTATCCGATGATAAGACCGGAATCTATTCCGAGTTCAAAGTGCTCGTTGACAAAGTTCTCAAAGGCGACGACCACGCGCTGCTGAGCCCGGGCACTTCTATCGTCGCAGAGCGCCTCGGCGGACGAGTCAGACTCCCATCCGGTCGCACCGTGGTTTACAGACTTATCGGGCAAGCTTTTCCACAACTCAACGGAAGCTATGTGTTCTTCCTCAAGAAAGAGAATGGGCAGGCAGACTATTCCATCCTGACAGCCTACGAGCTGAAAGGCGGACGCATCATCCCGCTAGATGGCTCAAACGTGGAGTTGACGAGTACTTGGCGCTTCGACAAATACAAGGACGTTGATGAGCAACAATTTCTGAGCGAGCTGCTGGACGTTATTGCCAAGTCTTCCAAATCTTCACGACCAATTCAAGGGAAGGGGTAAATGAGCCATGAGAATGCGCCGAATTTACCGCGTACATTCGTCCTTGGTTGGGATACTCAGCCTATGCTTAATGACCTTGAATTTTGCACGTCTCACGCCGGTTCAAGGGCAAGCACCGGCTTGTACGACAGTCGGTGGTTACGGAGCTTCAGAGGCTTTTCCGCAAAACTCAAAGCTCACGGTTAATATCAGCGGCGCCGATGGTACGCAACAGGGCGGGGTGAGAAGTGCGTTTGCGGAGTGGCAGAAAGTCAACGACGCCAGCGCTACCGGCAACGCTTCAGGGATAGTCGTGAACCAATACACATACCTGGCCACGGCCGGGGCCCAGAATGTCAGGGTTGTCTTTGGGACGCCGGCCGGCGGAGTGCGCGGCAGTTCCGCGAGAAGGCAGGAGCAGTAGGCAGGTTCACGAATATCTGACTCCTGCTCCTGACTTTAAGTTGTCAATCTTCGATAAATACCCGGCAGGCGCTCCGGCAGCGAAAGCACGTCATCGATGATCGTGTAGCCAATCTCGCCGTAGAGATCGCGCAGCTCCGCCTCCGACTCGCGATCGATCGTGATGCAGAAAGGTGTTATGCCCTGGTTTTTTGCCTGCCGTAAAGCTTCGCGCGTGTCCTCGCGCGCGTAACGCGCATCGCCGTAATCGTGATCGTAAGGGCGTCCGTCAGACAAGACGATGAGCAAGCGCGTGCGCGCTTCCTGCTTTGCGAGCTTCGCGGTCGCGTGTCGAATTGCAGCGCCCAGCCGCGTATTGTTTTGAAAAGTTATGCCACCGATTCTTTGCTTCACTTCATCCGAATACTTCTCAGCAAAATCTTTCACTACATAAAACTTCACGTTGCGCCGGCCTTCGGAAGTGAAACCGTTAATCGAATACGTATCGCCTACCGCTTCCAGCGCTTCGCTCATCAACACCAGGCCTTCTTTTTCAATCTCAATGATGCGCCGGCCGGGGCGTGTATAGGGCTGCAGCGGATGGCGCCCAATCGTGCGCGCCGTCGATGACGATTGGTCCAACAGGAAAGAAACAGCGACGTCACGTTGTCGCCGCAGACGTCTCGTATAAAGCCGTTCAGATTGATGTCCGTCGGCTTTTCTGTCGATGACGTAATCGATTACCGCATTCAGATCAAACTCCTCACCGTCGAGCTCGTTGGTAATGCGCAACAAATCTTCCGGCTTCATCAATTGAAACTGGTGCCGGATGGACGAAATAACGCCTTTATGGCGCTCGCGTGTTTGTTCGACAAAGACTGGGTCGCCCTGCTTAACGTGCTTCTCGACCACTCGGCACCAACCGAGGCGATGGTCAGTCAACTCCCGATCCCACTCGTCGTAGTTGTAGGCCACCTCGCCTTCCTCAAGTGTCTGTTCCGGAAGCTCCGCCTCCGTCCATGCTTCAGCGCCCTGCAACTCATCCGGTTCGCCTTCGCCGTCAGGGTCGTTCCAGGCGTTGAACAGTTCGCGCGCGTCCCGGCGCTGCGGTCGTTGTTGCGACGGCGTCCGGTTGAAACTCTCCGTCGCGATCGCGTTTTCGTCTTCCGTTTCCGAAGGCTCTTCCTGCGTTTCAACCTCCTGCACTGAATCATCAGCGGCCTGGGATTGAAACAACGAATAGACGCGACTCGTCGCCATCAAGCTGTCGGCAAGCGTAGCTGTAGGGCTCGACAAATATTCTGCTGCCACCGATTCCAGCTCGGAAACAATTTGACTGTAATACTGGCGCGCATCGTCTGTGGCGCCTCCCAGCAGCGTAGCTTGAAAAAGCAATTCGAAAGAAACCAGCGTCGCCGGCAACTCCGTGACGGACGGGCGGCCGCGGCGCAGGTGTTCGCGAATCAAATCAAGATCGCGAGCGAGTCCGCGATAATTCTGGCGCAACCGGCGATCGATGCGGCAATTCTCCAGCGTGCCGAATATCCGCCGCGCGAGATGCGGATGCGGAAACAAATGCAGGACCTGGCGATAATCGACGTCTGTAGGACAGGCATTCTTGCCTGTCACTGAATCTGAAGAACTCGTCTGACTATTCGCACCATCGACAGACAAGAATGTCTGTCCTCCTCCTACCATTTCGTCAGGAAGCGAGAAGGCGTCGCGCGCGTCAGCATCTTCGGGAACGTAGGTTTGGGCAAGATTCACATAGGCGGCCCGCAGAGCGTCTGTCCCACGTTCGTAGGTTCCAAACTCGATTTGCCCGGCAGCATGTGCGGCCAAAACTTTGTAGAAACGAAAGTCCAGTTCGTCATCATCAAATTCGGATACCGTTGAGGGAAGATGAATGGTCCGTCCATCGCCGATGCGCGACTCAACGGGCACTGCTGCCAGCGGGCTTATCTCAACTTCGCGGCCGGTGAGCGCTTCGACGTAGAGCATCAGCAGATGTCGTACTCCTTCGAGAGAGAGCCCGTTGCTGCCGCTGCGCAACGCGTCGTAGCTGCCGCGGGTTTCGAGCGCAAAATAACTGCGCCGCGCGCGCGCATCTTTTTGGGAAGACAAACCGCGGCGCGCCCACTCCTCAAACTGTGTAATCGACACTGTTCGCAACGCCAACGCACTTGAACGAAAACAGGCGAGCGCTGCTTCGCCGTCGACTTCGGCAATCTCCCGTGTCAACGCCATAACGCGCGTGGCCAGCTCGATTTTGCGATCGTGACCGGCTTCACTGGCGAGCCCGCGCACAAACCTGGGCGTGCTTCTGACAAAAGCAACCAGGCTCGCGTTTCCATGTTGCGCGACCATCCATAAGAGTTTGATCCAGTCAGCAAAAATCTCGGGCGCGCTCCGCAGCACGTCACCGCCCGTTTTAAGAACCTGCAGTGCCGACCCGCCGCCGCGTTCAAGAAAACCGATAGCGCTGTCGAGCAATCTCGCTACCTCACTTTTACTGAGATTGGCGACTGCGGCGGGCAGCGCTGCCCACGCGTCTGCTGCGATGCCACCCGCGCGAAAGGCAAACTCGGAGGCGAGATTAATCCCCTTTTCCACGACTGCCGGATCTTGATTCTTCTTCAGGCTGCGAACCACTTCCGGCGTCTGGCTGAGAAACTCTGCACTGTGCCTGGCTGAGCGTCGCGCGATCTCGGTGGCAACCTGCAATGAAGCGCCGAGTAGTTCCGGGTCGTCTACCGCCAGGGCAAGCGCCGGCAAACTTCGCAGTGTGTCAATTGCGATAGAGGTCGAGAGTGCGATTTGTCGCGAAGAAAGTTGGAAAGCCAACAAGAGAATGCTTGCCGGAATATCTTTGAGACCGCCGACTCCTTCCGCGAAAAAAGTGATCGCGGTTTCTACGTCGCTCATCGCCAGGCGCCGGCCGAGTTCGCCCCACGAACGCAACTCGGTTGCTTGCAAAACCTCCGCGGCTGGTGGGGCTGCACGCAGAAACTCAATACTCGCGCGCAAAGACACGCCGGCAATCGCGGCGCTGGTTTCCAGTGCGGCGGCAGATTGTTCAAGTGGCAAACTTGCCAGCTCGCGAGTCAATTTGAGAAAGGATTGGCGCTCGGC
>DIYZ01000007.1:0-967 GCA_002427845.1 Chloracidobacterium sp. UBA6041
GTGCCGTTGTGACGTGACTCAGCGGCGAAGTGACAATCGGGCGTGCGGGTCATGTTCAGGTTCGATCCCATCACCGCGAGAAACTTCGAGTTGTACCAATCGGCGCTTTCGGCGACGTCGGTTTGGTCACCCCAGACTTCCGGGCTTGCTGGAGGAAGATCAGAATACCAGTCGTAAAAGCTGAGATTCACGCCGCCGAGCAATTGCAGGAAGCGCGAGCCGGCGCCGTAACTCAAAAACGACATCGCGGGAATCGGCGAAAAGCCGACGACGCGATCCGAACCGTGTTTTTTGATCGTGTGAATAGTGGCGGCGGCAATCAGCTCCTGCAGCTCTTCCCAACTGCCGCGGCGGAAACCGCCCTTGCCGCGTGCGCGCTGATAACGCGCTCGCGATTCTTTGTTGCTGACGATTGATTCCCAGGCTTCAACTGGATCGTCATGGATCGCTTTTGCCTCTCGCCAAAGATCGAGCAAGGCGCCGCGAACATACGGATACTTCACGCGGATCGGGCTGTAGAGATACCAGGAGTAAGAAATGCCGCGCTGGCAACCACGTGGCTCGTAAGGAGGGAGACCATCTTCGAGCAGCGGATAATCGAGCGCTTGCATCTCCCAGGTGACGATGCCCTGCTTGACGTAGATGTCCCAACTGCAGCCGCCCGTGCAGTTGACGCCATGTGTGCTGCGAACCACTTTATCGTGCTGCCAGCGGTTGCGATAAAACTCTTCCCACGAGCGCGTCTCAGGACTGATCAGGTCTTTGATCCAGTTCACTACTTTGTCCTCCCGACTAGTTCTTCCCTGACGCCTCGCAGCCGATTTCTCCAGGCAAGATTCAGCAGCGCCAGCGCTACCAGCATCGACGCGACTCCGATCACAAAGAACCGTGGATCGAGCGTCGTGATCCCAGCCTGTGGCGGCGGCACCGGGTTTCTTAGTTTGGCGTCTTGAAAGAGAGCGAAGAG
>DIYZ01000007.1:1089-14159 GCA_002427845.1 Chloracidobacterium sp. UBA6041
GGCCCGAGCGTGCCGCCGCCAAACATTCCTACACCTTTGATCGAGTGGCAGGAAATACATGCCGTCCCGCCGTTCTGTAGCCGCGCTCTGCCGGTAAAAAACTGCCAGCCGCCATTTACATCGGACGGAACGATGGTGCGACTCAGCTTCGCACCGGCGGGAACAAAGACTTGGTTCTTGTTAGTCAGCTCTTCAATCATCATCAGAATCGAATCGATCTGTTGAGGCGTGAGCGCCTGATCCGGCATCACTGTGGGAGAGAACTTCTTGAACAATTGAGTCGCGATCGGATCGCCTTTCGAGTTGACTGCCGCGGGCGTGTTGATGAATTCATGCAGCCACTCTTTTGTTCGGCGCGTGGTTACGCCTTTGAGATCCGGACCCTGCTTGTCGCCACTGCCGATGTTATGGCAGCTATAACACTTGCTGCCGAACAGCGCTTGTCCCTCAGCAGATGATTGGGCTTGCGCGCCGCCAACAATCGCCAACACTATGCCCATGATCGTGCTGATTCGTATCAGCGTGTTTGAGAGCCTATGCGGGATTCCAATTCGCATGTTCCTCGTCCTTCCGAGGCTCGTCATATTCCCCACCCTCATCTCCGTTTTGCGAACTATTCCCCAAGCTTCTGGGTTTCGATATCTCTGCCGCCGCTTCAGCAATCGTCCTGTTTTGCAGGAGTGCTACCAGCTCGTTCCGAACTCTCTGCCAGTCGTCATGAAACGCGCAGGAAGATTCGGGCGAGCAAACCTTATTACCGAGAATGCACATGTCCATGTACGGGTCGGCCTCCAGCAAACTGAAGACTTCCCACAGCGTTATCGCCTCGGCGGCGCGCCCCAGCTCATATCCACCGTGAATTCCCTTAACGGAGCGTAGGAACCGGTGGCGACGAAGCTCGCCCAGGACCTTTCGGAGATAAGCCGGCGGGATGTCTTCGTGCGCAGCGATCTCCTGAAGCCCGAACAAGCCGTGTTCGGGTTGGCTGGCCATGTAAGCCAGCGCCCTTATTCCGTAACCTGTGGCCTTGGAGAAGATCATCTTCGCACCAAGAAAACTAACGTACCTTTTTGTCCGGTATGATGTTTGCTAATCACGGGGCTCAGGCACAATAATCAGTTCGCATCATTTCTTTGATGAAGAAGTCCAAACGAGGTCAGTACCGCCTGCGGTAGCGGGCGGGTTCAAAGTTCTATGATGAGGAAGGCCAGATGAAGCCCAAAGAGATCAAGAGAATGGCTGAGAGCACGTCGGACGCGGCCTTTGCTGTCGATGGCGAAGGCTTAATCGTGGCGTGGAACCAGGCGGCTGAAGTTTTGTTTGCACTTCCGGCCGGCGAGGCCATAGGCCGTCACTGCGGAGAGATTGTGAAGGGCGCCGACGAGTGCGGGCCGGTCTGTTCTCCGGATTGCACTGTGCGGCAGGCTGTTGAGAAGCGCCACCCGATCAGTAATTTCGATCTGCTCACGAACACCGCAAGCGGCAGACAGTGGTGCAACGTCTCGGTATTGGTTGCTGAGAACGGCGCCTCAACCAATCCCTACGCGGTTCATATCATCCGAACGATTGATTTACGTAAGCGATTGGAGATTCTGGTGCGAGATTTTGTTGTCAGCAATACCAACGTACCGGCCGAAGAAGCGGTCGCGCTGATCTCTTCGACGCGTGCCGCTGCGAGTGGAGCAGAGTTGACGGATCGGGAACTTGAAATTCTTCGCTTGTTAGGAAAGGGCTGCACGACCTCAAGCGTTGCCGACCAGCTTCACATCAGTCGCACCACGGTCAACAATCACGTCCAGCACATCCTGCGCAAGCTCGACTCACACACCCGGCTGGAAGCGATTCGTCGCGCGGAGCACGCGGGGCTCATCTGAATTCAGCGCGAAAAACCATTTCGACACACTCAGTGTTTCCTTGGTTAGAAGCGCAACACCCAGCCGTTTGAACTGCTGGCGCCCGGCCTTGAACCGAACGCGGCGAAGCCTAGAGCTTGGCCGAGAGACGGCGGTTGGCCGCCCGGTGTTCCAGGGGGTGGTCCTGTTTGTCTTGGAGATTCTCTGATCTCATTTGATCCAGCTCGTTGCAACAGCCAGTTCATGATTCCCCGCTCCTTAGGTGAGAGCTGGTTACCAAAGCCTTGTAGTTTATCTGCCAGTGCATTGATGGCCCCGGGTGGCGGCGGCTTCGGATCGTCATGCTTTGGACCAATGGAAGTATCTCCGACACCTAACGCGGCATATAGGATCTTAAGAGACTCTGAACCTGCAGCCGGAGGTTGGGGGCCAGCTCCACCGATTTTTAACACATCCTGAGCAAGCTCAACTCACACACACGCCTGGAAGCGATTCGTCGCGTCGAACACGCGGGGCCGATTTAGTTTTTCAGGATCAATGCGAGGATGCTACTCGGGTGATCGGAACGACGAGTTCTGAGTTGGTTGGCCTTCCAGAGACCTCGAAGCTCCGCAGATCGGAGAGCAACTCAGCCAGGTTCACGCCTTCACGTCGGCAAGCCTGCTCGAGCGTGACCACGCGCGCCATGGTCTTTCGCAGCACCGGATTGGCTAGCGGCCCAAAACCATGACGCAGAAAGATCTGAAGCGATTGCGGGTGATTTGCCAGCACGTCTGCCACCTTCGTTTGCGGCGTGATTTGAAATCCTCCGTCGCCATTTCTGTCTACAGCCGAAGTCCCTTGTTCAAGTTTCTTGCCAGCGCGCATATTTGCGAACAACTCATATCCCCATAACGTCAGGCCCACGACCTCGATAAAGCCTGAGAATCCCATCACCAAATAAGCTGACGGGAAAAAGTCGGTGGCAATCTGACTGGAAACTCGTGTGAGGTTGCCGAGATTCAATAGCAGAAATGTAGGCCAAAGCGACGTCGCGCGACGCACGTCAACGCCAGAGAGTGTGGGCACAACTTTGCTCGACACGCCGACGATCATCATCATGATGAAGCCGACGGTGAGCGCGTGCCGGTAAGCGCCGAAGAACGCGTGCGAGAAGGGCACGTGTGATCCCGTGATCGGCATGTAGATAGCGAAGTTGTAGATTGGCGTGAAGACCAGCATGGCCGTCGCGATGATAAACCAGACGTAAGCGGCGCGAATAAATTTCAAACCGCGATCGCGCTCATTCTCAGGTACCGTGCCGAACAATCGATATTGCCGCGGCGTCCCAATCGCCACCGCGAGCAGGACGAACGTGGTCAGCCACTGAACCATCAACAGCCAGTGATTGCCCGAGCTCATGCCCGCTATGAAAAGAACAACGCCGGCGAGAATCGATCCGTTGACTCCCCAGAAGAGAAATGCTCGCCACGCGCGAGACGGTTCGCGCAGAGCATACGCGTGAGGCAAGAACCGCAAAGAGACACCAAGGATCATGACAACCGCGATCCCCAACAACTGCACATCGCGATAGGGAATATTGAACGTCGCCAGATTGAAAAGCAGTTGCTCGCGACTGCCCGGCAGTTCAAACAGCTTGAAGATTACTGGATTGGCCACTGCGGCCAGCAGAAACCAGCCCAGCGCCGCATAAACAAATCGATCATAGACCTCAGGTTTCTTTGCCCCGCGCGCAGTTTTCACAATGGCCGTGGCAAAGACGACTACCGCTATGATCTGGGTCACCGCGGCCAAAACTTCTAAAGGCAGAGACGCAGGAACTAGTAGGTGCGCGACGGTTTGCACCAGGATTCCAACAATCATTAGAGGCAGCGCGGAGAACGCCAGTTTCGGCCGCCACAAGGTTGTGTGCTTGAATCGTGGGAAGGCCTGATAGGCAAAGCCCATGATAAAGAAACCCACAAAACCAAAAACCATCGCGTGCGCGTGCGCCAGTACCCATGAGTAATTTGCGGCCGTAAAGCTTTGCTTCAGTCCAATCGTCAGCAGGTTGATCGCGCCCCACATGCACCCAAGCGTCAGGACCGTGGCGATGCCCGCGAGAAAGAACGGCCGATAGATCGTGTCAGCCAGTGAAGGCGCAAATTCTGCGGGTTTCACTGCGGGTTGAATCGCGGCTTCGTTCAACTCGCGCAGCAGGTTTTCAATCGGCACACCATGCAACCGAGCGAACCAGCCTAGTTGCTCACGCGGTCCCTGCGGATCGCCACAACCGGGCAATCCATAGCGATCCAAAATGGCCCGCGTAGCCGGATAGCGCTCGACAACCTCTGGCAAGAACATTTCCGCAGTGATCTTTCCAACCTCGTTCATCTGGCTACCTCAAAAAAATTCTAAATTTGCGTGTTCATTCGAAACTGGCCGTCGCCATCGTCGTGGCCGGCGGAAACTTGAGTGACGCAAACATAGTTTCCCTTTCCTGCTCCGTCGTGGACTGATCGAGCAGCGGATAGAGCATCTTTCTTTCGCGCGAGTCATGATGCACCAGCAGCCGCTTGAAGATGTGCTGCGAGTCCAAGAGAAAGATCACTGCGCGTTCGAGATCCTCGGCTTCCGCCAGCTTCGTCAACTCCTCTTTGAACAAAAGCAGGTACTGGCGCATCTTGTCGTGCTCGCCAAGAAAGATTTCAGCCGTGCCACCAACCGGAGCTTCGACCCGCTCGCGATACAGCGGAATCATTACGTCCTCTTCGACCCGCATGTGAGCAAAGAGTTCTATCGTGTAAGCCTCCAGTGCGGCGCTGGCGGCCATAAGATCCAGTCGCAATAAGGAGCGCTGGTGCTCGAGGAATAGCTCATCAAGCCGTTTATGAATTTCGACCAGATCGATGAAGCTCTTCATTGCTCTAGTAAACCTCCTTTTTCCTCGTAGAGATGGTCAAGGTAATGCATCAACGAGACGTTTTGCACCCAAATGAGAACCAGGTTTACGTTTCTTGTCGCCAACGCCGTCTGGGCTGCCTTAACCACCGGGCCGTCCATCGTGTCGCAATGCGCAATCGCTTCGTCCGCAGCAAAGAGCAGGATTGCCAACAAAGATGTTAAGAATGTTAGCGAGTGCCGGTTGTACTTTTGTCTCATCGTATTCACTCTTATATCTGTTCTCGCACTTGTCGCTGCAATCTCGCGCGCCGTGCCCCTACTTACAAGATAAGGCCGCGTCTGGCTGCCATCTCCCGAGCAACAGCTTCCAGCTCGGCACGATCGAGAATTCTTTCGGCCAGCGGAAAGACCTGTGAATCTTCAATCGCGATATGATGCTGATAGGTCTCGCGTAAACTCTCGAGTAGACTCGTCAGAAGCCGAACGTCAGCTGCCGGTAATTGGCCGTCAGTCAGCCACCTGCAGCCCAACTCGTCAACCTCTTTGTGACTCCGGCCGGCTGACTTATGATCAGCGTGCAGCGTATCGAGCAATGCCAGAGCGGCATCGCCATCGGTACTTCCCTGTGCGCGGATGCGGGGAAAAAGCGATTCTTCTTCGTCACGAGTGTGTTTAGGAGCAGCCTCGCGAAAATACCTGAGCGCCACTTCAAGCGCTTGGTGCTGTTCCTTATCCAATCCATTTCCGTTTGCCTGCCTGGCGACGGTGAGCAGCACATTCAGAAAACGTTCTATCCGGCGATGACAGTCGCTGAGCAAACCCAACGGGTTGCGAAAATCACTTTCCGGTTTTTGGCCAATCGCGATGGGCATCAACGGCTCCCTTCCAACTCGATCGCTCGCGGAAAGAGAATGTTGTTCTCAAGGTGAATATGCTGATGCAGATCCTTCTCGAATGCCTCGAGCGCTTGATAGAGGGTCTGGTAGCTGATACAGCCATCCGGAGGCACTGTGTAGTTCGAGCTTAACGCGCGCAAATCCCGCAAGAGCTCTCCGACTGTATCGTGCTCCATCATCATCATGCGCACGGGATTGTTGACCGTGCCGAAAGGTGCGAAGGGCGCTGGTCTATTCTGGAGAGCTGAGCTTTCCATTTCGACGACGTACGGAAAGAGGATCTGTTCCTCCTTGAACATGTGTGGTTTCAGATCGGCGCAGATTTGCTGAAACAGTCCGCCTATCCCCTGCAGCTCCGGATGGTTTCCGCCATGCGCCGCGATCACCTTTACCATCAGGGGTTCAAGTCTGGCCATCTCTTCCTTGGTGTAGACGTGATGCTTATCGAGGATGTGACCAATCAATTCGCTTAGGGTCGCTTTCTGAAAATCCAGAGAACCGTTGCCTTGCACCTCGGCCTGTACGGCCTCTTCCAGCATTCGCTCCAGGTTTGCGACTTCCACTCCGGCGCTTGCGCAAGCTTCCCCTAAAGGCTTATCGCCCCCGCAGCAGTAATCAATTTTCAGTTTCTCAAAAACTCTCGTCGCCTGCGGCAGTTCGAGAGCCACGTCCCGCACTGTCTTGTTTGAGCTAAGTATCATTATTGCCTCCCATTTTCCTGCAGTTACATCGGTCGTGCCTTCGCGCGCAGTAATCCGAGTGCCTCACTAGGGCAACGTCTGTGCCGGGCAGAAAATGTCTATTCGCTGGCATTAACCGCCACCTATCTGCGGAATATCATCAGGTGGGCTGCGAAGAATTACTCACGACGGAAGCCTGGAGTGGCACGTGGCATTGGTCAATTGACCATAACTACCGTGAGGAGGACTGTGCGATGTCTACAAAATTGCCCCAACCAGGGCGATCCGAAAAGCTGCGGAGCGCGCAAGGTCGCAAGGCCGCAAGCATCGACGTAGTATTTGCTCGGTAAATATGAAACGAGAGCAAGAACTTCATCTTGCTCCTGAACGTAACACCTCAGGGTTGCTTGACGTGAAGCACCGTAGCGATCCGCAAGTAAAAACGCAGCGTCAAAGGATGGTCGGTAGTCGTACGAACAGGAAGAAAGGAAGCGTGACGCAGACGGTATCTCCAATGTCACCTTTGACTATGAACAAAAGCGCAAGGCAAATCACGGGGGGAGTCCGACGCGGCGCATCAAGTCCTGGAAGCGTGGGTCTGAGCGTAGGCTGTCCCATCTTGGTTCTACCTTGATCCCTTGCAGTTGAAAAGCGCGCTGTTCGTACCCCTTGTCGAGCCAGGCAAAAGCCTGATCCTTCTCGCCCAAGCCTGCATAGATTAGGGCAATGCTGGTCGCGGGCACATATTCTTGTCCTGAAACTCGCTTGAGTTCGTCGAGCACCCTTCGTGCCTCGCTTTTGTTACCTGATACCGCATAGACATGGCCGAGACCAGCCATTGGACCTGCCCATTCACTTTTCAGCGTAAGCGACTTTTTATACCCAGCGATGGCTTCAGCATACATCCCCTTTTGTTCATAAACGGCAGGAAGTAACGCGTGCGCCGGCGGGAAGTTCTGGTCCAGCTCCAGCGTTTTTTGGAACTGTTCGATAGCCTGGTCGTAGTCGCGGGCGTTGTAGAAACCCAATCCCAATTCAAAGTTCATGATGAGTGAGAGTGGCTCCAGTTCCTGGGCCAGTTTTCGCTCTGCAATCGCTTCATTATGGCGGCCCATTGCGTCAAAATATCCGCCATACCATTGGTGAGCTGTCGCATAACGCGGATTCAGCTCGATGGCGCGCTTGTATTCCCTCTCGGCACTCGTCCATTCCCAATCGTATGCTGCCAGGACGCGGCCTAGTGAAACGTGCGCTTCTGCGAGCGTCTCGTCCAGTTCCAGTGCCCGCATCGCTGCCGCCTTAGCTTTAGGCATTGCTTCCCGCGGCGGTAGCCGGTTGGCCGGCACAACATAGGAGTCAGCCAAACCGGCGTAAGCCAATGCGAAGCCGGGGTCTTTTTCAATCGCCTGATTGAAATACTCGATTGATTTCTTGAGCGCTTCTGGTGTCCGCTTGTTCCAGTAGAAGCGGCCTTTCAAATAGAGCTGATAAGCCTCGTTGCTCTCGGTGTAGTGTTTGGCAGGCCCTTTTTCTTCGCCCGAAACTTTGACTTTCAGTTTCTCGACAATCTCGCGCGCAATCTCGCGCTGGATCGCGAGCAAGTCTGACATCTTGCGGTCGTACTGCTCGCCCCACATCTGCGTCTTATCGCTCGCATGCACAAGTTCGACGCTGATCGATAGGTTCTCGCCGCGTTGTGTGACCCTTCCGGTTAGGATCGCTTCGACGCCTAATGCATTCGCCACTTCCTTCAAGTCAGTCTCTTTGCCCTTGTACGCAAAAGCGGAACTGCGCGCGATTACCTTAACGCCGGGCAGTTGCGAGAGACTGTTGATGAGGCTCTCCGAGATGCCATCAGAGAGATATTCCATGTCCGCGTCTTTACTTACATTAGTAAAGGGCAAGACCGCGATGGAGTGAATGGTGACCTTAGAGTTTTGCGAGTGGAAGTAATACCAACTCGCCGCCGCGATCCCTGCTACAACCAGCAGGGCAGCCAGCGCCGCGCGCTTATGGCGGCTGATTCCGCTGACTACATATTCGGCACTTGATGTCGGCCGCGAGGCTCCAATCTCCGCCGTGCGGATTGCTGATGGGTAAGCGCCCTCTGTTTTTGGCTGCGCTTCGGGGCTTACCGCCCTGCCGCCTGCCGCCGGTTGGACGGTCTGCTGAAATTCGGGAAGGCCCTTTAACTCCTGCCGGAGTTCTTCCAATTCAATGCCTACATCTTTGATTGACTGGTATCGCTTCTCGGGCTCTTTCGCCAGACACCTGCGGACGATCCTTTGCAACTCGTCCGGCGCTGCGGCATTGGTGTCTTTAATCTGCGGCGTCGGCGCGTACACGATCTTGTGCAGCGAGTCCAGCACATCCTTCCCCTCGAAGGCTCTCAGCCCGGTCGCGGCTTCGTAGAGAATGCAGCCGAAGGAGAAGATGTCGGAGCGGTGGTCTATCTCACGCACCTGCCCCTGCGCCTGCTCCGGCGACATGTAGCCGACCGTGCCCATCACCATTCCGGGTGTGGAGTGTTGCGATATCCTGGCTGTGGCGACCTCACTCGGAACTCCGTCACCACCACCCGTCTGCTTCGGTGGCTCAACTAACTTTGCCAGTCCGAAGTCGAGAATCTTGGTGTCGCCGTCACGCGTGATCATGATGTTGTCGGGCTTGAGGTCGCGGTGCACAATCCCACGCTCGTGCGCCTTCGCCAGACCCCCGGCCACTTGGGCGAGGTACTTCAGGAGCTTAGGAAGCGAGGTCTTTTCGCGGTGAATCTTGTTGCGCAGCGTCTCGCCCTCGATGTACTCCATCGAGATGTAGTGCTTGCCTTCAGCCTCCCCGATCTCATAGACGTGTGCGATGTGCGGGTGGTTAAGGGCAGCGGCGGACTTGGCCTCTTGTTCGAAACGGCGCATCCGATTTTTGTCGGCGGCGAATTCGGGAGGCAGGATTTTCAGCGCGACGGCGCGGTCGAGTTTGGTATCTTGCGCAAGATAGACTTCGCCCATCCCTCCCACCCCTAGGAGCGAGCGCACTTGGTAATGGCCGAGCCGTTTCCCCACCGGCGAGAATGACTTCTCCTCTGCGAGCGCTTTGGCTGCGTCATCAATCGCTCCTGCAGCCAGGAAATCTCCGGCCTCCTCTTCGGCGGCAAGCAACGACTCCACCTCCCGGCACAATGATTCGTCCTCACCGCAGGCTTGCCTCAGGAAGGACGTACGTTCGCCGGGTCGCAGTTCCAGTGCGGCTTGATAGAGCTGACCGACTTGCTCCCAACGTTCAGGCGTCATCATCTACTCCCCTGCTCAACTCACGGTACAGCCAAACCCTGGCCAATCTCCAGTCAGACCGCACTGTCCGGGGTGAGATTTTGACCACCTCGCCCACTTCCTCGTCAGTCAGTCCGCCAAAGTATCGCAACTCCACCACCAGACTCTGCCGCGGGTTGAGTGCCGCCAGCCTGCCCAACGCCTCATCCAGAGCGAGCATGTCCGCGCCGCGTTCCGGCGAGGCAACCAAAGCCTCATCGAGTGAGACCTGCTGTGCCCCACCGCCGCACTTGAGATTGTGTCTGGCCCTCGCCAGATCAACCAGGATACGCCGCATCGTTTGGGCCGCGACGGCAAAGAAATGGGCGCGGTTCTGCCAACGCACACTCTTTGCATCGACTAGGCGTAAATAAGCCTCATGGGCCAAGGCTGTGGTTTGCAGCGTGTTGCCGGGGCGCTCACGACTGATGTAGCGATGAGCCAGCCGGTGCAGCTCTTCATAGACCAGCGGGACCAACTTGTCGAGCGCTGCTTGGTCGCCGTCGCTCCAAGCCAAGAGCAGTTGCGTGACTTCTTCCGGTGAGTCTGTGGTCATCAACCTCCTCCCCGGGGAAATGTTCTGTCGGGGCACTCAATTTACTACACCCGCCGGTGGTTCACTACTTGACCGGGGCGAAAATTTCTTCCCGCCGTTGCCGCATTCCCCTCCGGATTCCGCTTACAGAAGTGAAAGCGGCAATCAAAGCCCCATGGGACAGAGGTCACCCTCAAATTACTAGCGGGACGGTTAACCGTCCCGCGACCGAGGCGTCTCGAAGAGCTTGCTCAGGCAAATCTCTTGCGGAGCGACAAGATTTACAACTTCATGAATATCCTGGAAAGGAGAAAGACCATGTACAAGCTCAAGAGCTCGGTGATCGCCTTCTTCGGTTTTGTCCTCATCGGCGTGACTGTTGCCGTCGTGCCGCATACGGGCTTCGGGCAAGTCTCAGAAGGAAACGGCGCGATACAACTCAATTGCGACGAGCAACCGTGCGATGCGGTGGCGCGCGGTCGTGCAGCCTTCAATGACCGCAATCTGAACGACCTCGGTGGGAACGGACGCGCGTGCGCCGACTGTCACATGCCGTCGGAGGGCTTCCAGCTCTCTCCCGCGGCTGCAAGGGCCCGGTTCGATGCGCTGCAGGCGAAACGGGAGCACAACAAGAATGCTGACGATCCGCTCTTCCGGCCGGTGGACGCTGACGACTTCCGTATAAACGGAGACAATGCGATCGACTTCTCGAACCTGGTGGAGAACGGGCTCATTCGCATCACTATGCCATTGCCTCTGAACGTTAAGCTGATCGATCCAGCCACCGGTCAGCCAACGGACGAAACCTCGGTCGATCTCTGGCGGGCGGTCATGCCTGTGCCCAATGTCGCGATCACCGGACCGGACGGCGCCTTACCGATCTGGCCGCCGGGCGCTCCACGTCCCCCAATCATGGGCCAGGATCCTAATGGCCCCAACCGGCAGGGCGGCTACCAGCACGATGCGCGCTTCGGAACGCTTCAGGAACAAGCCCGCGGCGCACTCTTCGCGCACGCGCAAGTGTCTGTGGAACCGCCGGCGGGCATGCTCGACGACCTCGCCGCCTTTCAGCAGACGCTGTTCTCTTCGCCGGGGGTCGAACTGCTATCCGACGCGATCCTCTCCGGCTCGACACCGTTCCCCGATCCTGATCCCGAACTGAACGAACTCGAGCAGCAGGGCAAGGTAGTCTTCAACCGAGCTTGCGCGCAATGCCATGGCGGTATGCTGCACCCGAGCGGATCGACGCCCGAAACGACGTTCGTGCGTCCCCTCGTGCGCTATCACAACATCCAGACCGCTTGTCCGCGCCCGGCCACGGATGGCTACCTGCCATGTCCCGAGCGGCTGGCGCGTAATGCGCGCACGTACCGCATCACTCTCGCAAACGGCACGTTTCAATTCGTCACCACATCGGACCCGGGACGACTGCTTCTCACGGGCCAACCCGCCGACCTCGGCGTGATGGACGTCACCCAACTGCGCGGAATCAGCAATACCGCTCCGTACTTTCACAACAACTCAGCGGCCACACTCGAGGAGGTGCTCGACCACTATGATGCTTTCTTCCGGCGCGTGGCCCGGCTGAATCCTGCGCCGAACTTGCCGCCGCTTCTATCGTCGAACGGCCTCGTGGTCGATCGTGGCTTTGTGACGGCGGACGAGCGAGCCGCGTTGCTGGCTTACCTGCGAAAGCTGTAGGCTCGCACTTAGCTCGTGAAAACCGAAAACACGCGGCATCACACGTGTCCTAACTTAAGGTCAGGTGGCAAAAAATCACGATGACAGAGCCCACCAGCGGGCGAGAGCGTAAGTTTGGGCTATAGCCTAAGCGTCACCATCGACGGTTCGCCCTGAGATAAGACATCTCCTAGCAATGGTTCTGACTCGGGAAACTGAACACGGACGACTTATGAGATTTCGTCGCTCTGTCTTTGCGCAATGCAGACATTCTGGATTTCAAATTAGAGAACTACCCATCCCTTTGAACTTTCGGCAAGACTTATCTTCCTCTTTGCACTATCGGCAATGTAAACGTCCAAACCTCGAGAAAACCAGAGAGTCGTAGGGGCGGAACCGCTAGATTTTTGTAGACTTGCGGCAAGGAATTGCGTCGCATGGCGGCAAAGAAACTCTTCAAGTGACAATTTCGGTGCTACCGCGCGCTTGATCTTCCGTCGTCTCGTCCATTACTCAATACTCCGTAAATGCATCGTCGGGATAGCAATACAACCAACGCTCTCCGGGCTCCGCTGAGGCAATCACTGGATGTGCGCTCGCGTGCGCGTGCTTAGTGGCGTGGCGATTCGGCGAGTTGTCACAACACAGGGTCGCGCTGCATGTTTGACACGTACGCAGATGAACCCATTGTGCGCCGATCTTCACGCACTCTTCGCACTCCCGCCGCTTGGCATGTTTGACTGTCTTAATCGCCCTTATGTGAGAGCAAGTTTCCTCAGCCATCATCTTCTCCTCTACTCGCTAAGCACCTGATGTACGAAGGCGACCGCAATCGATCCTTCACCGACGGCTGACGCCACCCGCTTGATGTTGCCTCCCCGAACGTCGCCGACCGCGAACACTCCCGGCAAACTGGTTTCCAGCAGATAAGGAGCCCTCGCGAGCGGCCAATGCGCGGCGGCCAAATCGTCGGGAGACAGATCTGGTCCTGTCTTGATGAATCCTTTGGCGTCAAGCGCAACACATCCATCGAGCCAGTGTGCATTGGGAACGGCGCCCGTCATTGCGAAGACGTAGCCGATGTTGTGAGTCTCGACACTTCCCGTCTGACTATCCCGCCACTGCACGCGCTCAAGATGGTCACTCCCTTCGAGGGCCGTGATTTCTGTGTGTGCCAGCAGGACAATTGTAGGGCTCTCTTCGATGCGCCGAATCAGATATCGCGACATGCTCTC
>DIYZ01000049.1 GCA_002427845.1 Chloracidobacterium sp. UBA6041
GGTGCGCGCGAAGACGTTTAGTGCAATAATACCCGCGCTTCCCCCTACAATTTGTTAGCCACTCTCGAGAGGATTTTATGAAGCGCTTCGTCATCGCGATTTCTGTGTTTGTACTTGCGTTCGCATCGCTTGCCACGGCACAGGAGAGCCGACGATTCACGGTTGAAGAGTTGTTGAAGGTACGGCGCGCGGGCGATCCGCAGGTCTCGCCGGACGGCAGACGCGTGGCCCTGACGATTGGCGACGTCAACTTCGACGCCAACAAAACCATTACACACATCTACGTTATGCCGCTTGATGGCGGCAGCATGAAGCAGCTCACGAGCGGCGATCGCTCGGCTACCTCTCCGCGCTGGTCTCCTGACGGAAAAAAGATTGCCTACACAACCGGCGGGCAAATCTGGGTGATGGATAACGATGGCGATCACAAAGGGCAGGTCACCAAAATCTCTACCAGCGCGGCGGCGCCGGTCTGGTCACCGGATGGCAAATGGATCGCATTCACGTCCGACGTCTATCCGGATTGCAGTGATGACGATTGCAACAAGCGGAAAGACGAAGAGGCCGACAAAAGTAAGGTCAAGGCCCACATCACTACCCGGCTGCTTTTCCGCCACTGGGACGAATGGCGCGACGTCAAACGCACGCATGTTTTTATAGTTTCCAGCAAGGGTGGCACGGCCCGAGATTTGACGCCCGGCGATTTTGATTCTCCGCCCTATGCGGTAGCGGGCGACGTTGATTACGCGTTCTCGCCGGACTCGAAAGAGTTGGCCTACTTGCGCAACCCCGACAAGGTAGAAGCGATTTCCACCAACAGCGACATTTACATAGTTCCCATCACCGGAGGTATGGGGAGAAACCTAACCAGTCGTAACAAGGGTTACGAAGACAGCCCGATGTACACGAAGGACGGGCTATACATCATTTACCGTTCGCAGGCGACGGCTGGTTTCGAAGCCGACCGCTGGCGCTTGATGGCTTACAACCGTGCGACTGGCGCCACCGCGGAGATCACCAGAGGGTTTGACCTCCAGGTGGAAGAAGCGGCGCTCTCACCCGACGGAAATTCCGTTTACTTCACGGCTGCCGAGCGCGGTCACGCGCCTATCTATAAAGTTGCGCTCGCGGGCGGCATTCCTCAGAAAATCGTTAGCGATGTTTTTGCCAGCGGTCTCCAGGTTTCGGGCGATGGTAATTCTTTGGTCTTCGTGAATAGCTCGATGGCAATGCCCGCGGAGATCTATCGTGCAAATGGTACGGGCGGCGGTGTCGCCGCGGTCACCAACGTTAACGGCGACTTTATGGCTCGCTTCGGTTTGAGAAAAGCGGAAGAAGTGGAATGGGCCGGCGCGCTCGGCAAAAAGATTCACGGCTTTATCGTCAAACCGGCAAACTTTGACGCCACCAGGAAGTATCCGCTCGTGGTCTTGATTCACGGCGGCCCGCAAAGCGCCTGGAACGACAACTGGGGCTATCGTTGGAACCCGCAAGTATTTGCCAATAATGGCTACATTGTTTTTGCTCCGAACCCGCGCGGCTCAATCGGCTACGGTCAGCAGTTTGTAAACGAGATCAGCGGCGACTGGGGCGGCAAGGCTTACACCGACATCATGAACGGGACCGCAGACGTCATTCGACGCAATTCGTTCATCGATAAAAACCGCATTGGCGCTGCGGGCGCCAGCTATGGCGGTTACATGATCAATTGGATCGAAGGACATAACAACGATCCGCGCTTCCGCTTCAAAGTGCTCGTTTCCCACGACGGCGTCTATAACCTTTCAAGCATGTACGGCGCGACCGAGGAGCTTTGGTTTACCGATTGGGAGTTTAAGGGAACACCCTGGACCAACCCCGCAATGTATCAACGCTGGTCGCCTGGCAACTTTGTGAATAACTTCAAAACGCCGATCCTGATCATTCACAGTGAGCTCGATTACCGCGTGCCGTTTGGCGAAGGTCTGCAATTGTTCACCGCGGTACAGCGCATGGGAGTCGATTCAAAACTGCTGATGTTCCCGGATGAGGGCCACTGGGTGCTCAAGCCGCAGAATTCGCAGCTCTGGCATCACACCGTGCTTGATTGGTTGGATAAATATTTGAAGTAACCTGGAAAATCATAGGCCGCGGATGAACGCGGATTCACACGGATAAAAGAAAACTGAATTAGGCGTCCGGATCTTATCTGCGTAAATCCGCGTTCACCCGCGGCCGTTTATAGGTTTGCGGTTCTTCTTCGAGTGTCGCTCGGGCCTGAGCGATAACAATTTCGATCCCATACAACGCGCATTTGGTTGTATGATTCCTCTTCCTCGACCCTTTGACCAACTCAGTAAACAGAACGGAGACTCACCCATGCTAAAACTCACTCACAAAGTCTTTGCAATCTCGTTTCTACTCTCAATTCTCTTGCCACCCTTCAGCGCTGCATCAGCCGCCGACTTCAAGCGCGAAGTAGTCTATCAGATCATTACGGACCGCTTCTTTGACGGCAACACAGCCAACAACAACCCGTCCCAAAGCGCCGGATTGTACGATGCAACGAAAACGAACTGGCGTCTCTACTGGGGCGGCGACCTGCAGGGCATTCAACAGAAGATGACTTATCTCGCGGGCATGGGTATCACCGCGATATGGATCTCGCCGCCGGTTGATAATCTGAATACAAACATTCCGGACGGCAATGGGAATCTCACGGCCTCTTACCATGGGTATCAGGGCCGGGACTTCAAACGAATTGAGGAGCACTTCGGAAACCTATCGTCAGTCTCACTTTCCAATACGAAGGTGCGAGCTACACCGCAGAAAAAGTCACACTGCCCTCGCCTAGTCTCAAGGGCAACACCACATTCAGGTTGAAGGGATATCCTGACGCGAGCATCGTGGCGCTGGCGGGATCTTTCAACAACTGGAACCAGTCACAGTTTATCTTCGGTAAGGAAGGCGACGAGTGGGTCTATCGGATAGATTTAGAGCCGGGCAAACACGCTTACAAATTCATCGTTGACGGAAACTGGCTACTCGATCCCGCAAACCCCAACACAGAAGACGACGATTATGGTGTGAAGAATTCCGTGATTGTTGTGACTAAGGATTCCGATCAGCCTCGCCTCGGTCTATGAGACAATCAAGTATACGAGATTGCGCTTCAGATTGACCTCCACGAGGTCTGGAGGAAGAGTGTCGCCGTCCGTGTAAGCGGTGATCTGAGTGTCAAGGGAAGACGCAAGCGCATCCATGAGCTTATCGTGAAAGGCCGAGAGGGCCACCCTATCCTCATTCCCGCCAGTGGTTTTGATATGAAAAAGCAACTGACCTATATCGGGATTTCTCGCCGAGATCTCAATCAACCAACGCCGATTGGTGGCTGAACCTGTGGAATTCACCCAGCTAAAGACGAACATCTCTAGCTTATGCTGCGTGCCGTTCTTAGTAACGAGTGCTAGGGTCCCTGTCCTCATGACTGCCTCCTTCGGTTGTGGAATGGGAGCCTCACCACATGTGAGACTACTGTCTGTGCGGAACTATTCCGCATGATACGCTCTTCTGGCAGTTTAGAGCCACCGTTTATAGCAACGGCGAGCCATAAGAACTTGGCTCCGTTAGGAGCGAAATGTTTTTTGTCGGTCGCCCATAAATGGGCTGAGGTCAGATTATCATGCTCCTTTACTATAAACATTCCGTCCCTACGGGACTCGGAGCCCGCCGCGCGATGAGTAAACAGCAACTGGGATGATGAACATGGATGGAATCACTGATCTCGAGCGCCTCGCAATGCGGGAGCGGCCCAAGGGTCGCCCAATCATGCATCAGAGTTGGGGCAAACTGCTCTTCATGCACTGGCGCATTGATCAGAAGTTGCTACGCCCGTTAATTCCATCACAACTGGAGATTGACACCTTCTCTGGCTCGGCGTGGGTTGGCGTCGTTCCGTTCACGATGTGGGGCATTCGCGCTTCACTTCTTCCGCCCATTCCGGGCACCAGCGCGTTTCATGAACTGAACGTACGTACATACGTCCATCACCAGGGCATTCCCAGCGTTTGGTTTCTCTCACTCGATGCGGCAAGCAAACTCGCGGTGTGGGGAGCGCGCAAGTTTTACTACCTGCCCTACTTCAACGCGCGGATGTCGCTGGATCAGACTGGCAATACTATTCGTTATTCGTCGTCACGCAGCGACCGTCGCGGCGCACCCGCTGAACTTCAGGCAACCTGGGCCATAGGTGAGTGTTTGTCGCGGCCTCCAGGTTCGACACCTGATTCGCTGGAAATTTTTCTTACTGAGCGGTACTGCCTCGACAGTGTGCACCAGGGGAAACTTTTCCGCGCGCGCATTCACCACGCCCCCTGGCCGTTGCAAAAGGCTGAACTCGTTTCCCTCAACTCCACCATGATCGAATCCCACGGCCTGCCGACGCCGACAGGCGAGCCACTGCTGCATTACTGCGAAGAGATAAGCGTTGACATCTGGCCGTTGCGGAAAATCTGAGTCACCGAGTTTTGGCTTGGCGGCCCGGCTCCGCCGCCTGATGTGCGGTGGTGGCTACGCCCCACCGAAAAGTGCATTCAAAATCTCTGGGGCTAAGCGCCTACCTCGGGGCGTAGCCCCGATACATTTAGTACCTCGTTCAGGGAAGGCCATAGGCTTCCGCACATCAGGCGGCGAAGCCACAACGACGAGGTTCACTCGGCTTTTTCGAGCGGCGGGAGGATTGCGGAGAAGTCGTTCATGAAACGTCGCGAGTAATCGTTCAGCAGTTGTTCCACGCGTTCCAACTTCCTGGACCGCACAATCAATCCGACGTGATGATGCTTCTTCACGCGGTAGACGATTTCCGGATCATCGTAAGCAGACGTGTCGGGAACTTCCTGTTTTGCTAAGGACAAGACGATGCCGCCGTAATCGTTTCGCAGTGGCTTGAGTCTGTTACCGCCGAGCCCTTCCTCACGGTCGAGCTTCTCCCCTGCTCCTGCCAACTGCTCCTGACGTCCGCTACTGGGCCCTCCCCGACGGTCAGGCTTCTGCCCCACTTCGATCCTGGCCCATTCGCGCCAGAGGTTAAGACCCGAAGCCGCTTCCAAAACGTCCGCAATGTAAGCGCCGCCGACGCGCGCGGCAATCTCCAGAAAATAGAAACGGCCATCCGCATCGCTTTTAATAAACTCTGCGTGCGTGGCGCCGCGCTCAAGGCCAAGAGCCTTAATCAGCTGGCGATTGATCGCAAAAAGCGTCTTCTCATCTTCGGAGCGATGGGCGACGGTCCGCGAGATGTAGGCGCCGCCCTGATGGGCCACTTCCAAAGGCGGCCGTCCATAGCGATTGGCGCCGGCGAAGACGACGCGACCGTCGTTCACAATCGAATCGACGTGGAAGACTTCTCCGGCAATGAACTGCGCCAATAAATAGTAAGACGCTCTCTCACGCAGGTTCTCGCGTTCCTTAAATTCATCGATCGCCCGCCAGACTTCCTCAGGGCCACCCACTTTGCGTATGCCGATTGCCGAAACGTCTGAACGCGGTTTGATTATCCAGGGCGGTGGCACGCGTTCCATAAACTTGCGGATGTCGTCAAGATTGATCAGGGGCACAAATTCCGGAACGTCGAGTCCCGCGACTTTTGCGCGGACCGCCATGGCGAGTTTGTCGCGAAATGTCTTGGCCATTGAACTATTCATGCCAGGCAAACAAAAGTGTTCCCGAATCAACGCCGCGGTCATTACGTCAAACTCCTCCAGCGCAACCACCCGATCAGGTTTCGCCTTCGCGGCGATAAATGCCGCCAGATCGATCAGTAGCGCCGGACCGGCATCGTTGGGCACGGCAATCAGATCGTCTAGACTGTCGCGGGGCCAGTCTTCATTGAGTATCTTTTCCTTCGTGATCAAAATTACGTTACAGCCGAGACGCTTACACTCGCGGATGAAGTCGCCACCTTTAAAATAGGTGGCCAGGCAAAGCACATTCAGCGGGCGAGTTTCTGATGCTGACATGGTTTTTCGGGTGCGGCCCCTGGGTAACGCCGACTTCAGTCTGTGAATCGTTCGAGAAATCTAAGACTCAGGCCTTAGCTGTTGAATACCTAAATATAAACCTTTTGCGGAAGCGGGGTCACCTGATAAGGTAAGCCCGCCGGACAGCATAAAACTGCAAACTCTGTTTTGAACCTGCGCAGCAGGCGGCAGCATAAGGCCTGCTTGACCAATCAATCTTAGACTGGGTCTGGGCTACTAATTACCATGATCTTCCGCGGACCATTTGCCGAAGTCATCATTCCCGAAATTCCCATAACGTCCTTCGTCTTCCAAAACGCAAAGGATCGCGGCGAGAAACCCGCGCTGATAGATGGACCAAGCGGGCGCGTCATTACCTATTCACAACTCGCTGATTCCATTTCCCGCGTCGCCGCCAGTCTCGCCACGCGCGGTTTCAAGAAAGGCGACGTCTTCGGAATCCTCAGTCCGAACGTACCCGAATACGCCAATAGCGTTTCACGCCGTGGCCCGTCTGGGTGGCATCAGTACGACAGTCAACCCGCTCTATACGGAACAAGAAATCGCGCACCAACTGAAAGATGCCGGAGCCAAATTCCTGGTTACTGTTCCGCAATACCTGGAGAAGGCCACTTATGCGGCACGCGAAGCGAAAATCGAAGAGTTGTTTATCTTTGATGACGCCGGCGATGAGATTGATGGCGCAACTCCTTTCAGTTCGCTGTTAGCGAGCGATGGGTCGGTGCCAGAAGTTGTAATCAATCCCCGCGAAGACCTGGTGGCGCTGCCCTACTCCAGCGGCACGACCGGATTGCCCAAAGGTGTCATGCTTACTCACCACAACCTTGTCGCCAACATGTGCCAGATGGACGGCCTCCAATATTTCACCGAGAACGACACTTTGATCTGTGTCTTGCCGCTCTTCCACATCTACGGTCTGATGGTCGTTTTGAACATGGGTCTTTACCAGGGCGCAACCATCGTGACAGTACAGCGTTTTGAGTTCGAGCCTTTTTTGCAAACACTGCAGGACTACAGCGTGACGCTGGCGCATCTGGTGCCGCCGATCGTGCTAACGCTTAGCAAGAACCCGGTGGTGGATAATTACGATTTGTCAAAACTGAAAACTATATTCTGCGGCGCCGCGCCTCTCGATGAACACCTCACGCGCGCCTGCATGCAACGGCTGGATTGTGATGTTCGCCAGGGATACGGAATGACGGAGACGAGTCCCGTAACACATTCATCGCCGGCCGATCCCGCGCAGGTGAAGTTTGGCTCAGTGGGTGTGCCGGCCCCTAACACCGATTGCAAGATCGTTGATCTGGAAACGGGCGAGTCGCTTGGGCCCAACAAGGAAGGCGAGGTATGCGTTCGTGGTCCGCAGATAATGAAGGGCTACCTGAATCGACCCGAGGCAACGGCCGGAACGATAGACTCGGACGGCTGGCTGCACACAGGAGACATCGGATACGCTGACGAGGATGGACACTTTTACATTGTCGATCGCGCCAAAGAACTTATTAAGTACAAAGGATTCCAGGTGCCGCCGGCAGAGCTGGAGGCA
>DIYZ01000118.1:0-2186 GCA_002427845.1 Chloracidobacterium sp. UBA6041
TATTCGCGTCGGAGGTACGCACGTTGTTAGCAAGTGGTATGATCCCGCGCCAACTTTCGCGGGCCGCGCTCGAGAGTTACTTCCTGTTTGGATCCGTGAGTGAACCGATGACGCTGGTTGAGGGAGTTCTTTCGCTGCCGCCCGGCTATCACATGACCATAGAGCTCGGCGGGTCACGAGCGGCGTCAACAGGGCAGATTAGTCTGAAAAGGTATTGGAGCATCGCCGGAACGGCACGCGGCGATAACGCTGTAAGCAACGGCCACGCAACTAACACCGCTGCCACGGCCGCCGCGCGGCGCGTGCGCGAGTTGCTGGAGGACAGTGTACGGAAGCACCTGATTGCGGATGTGCCGGCTGGAGTATTTCTGAGTGGTGGAATCGATTCCACTGCTTTGGCCGCGCTCGCGAGTCGCGAAACTTCAGGCGTGCATACGTTCACAGTGGCGTTTCCGGAAAAGGAGTTTAGCGAAGCGACAATGGCGCGGCGCACTGCGGAGAAGTTTGGCACGACGCATCAGGAAGTGCTGTTGAGCGGCGACGAAATGCTCGCGCGTCTGGGCGAGGCGGTGGGGGCCCTCGATCAACCGACAATGGACGGCATCAACACCTATTTTGTTTCCTGGAGCGCGCGGCAGGCCGGCTTGAAAGTGGCGCTTTCAGGGCTCGGCGGCGATGAAGTGTTTGGCGGCTACAATACTTTTTCGCGGACGGCAAAGTATCAACGCATGGCGAAGGTGGGTGCGCTGATGCCGGCTGGAGTGCGGTCGGCTATGGCCGCCGCGATGGCACACGCGGGTGGAACGTTTGTGCCCGGCGATGCGGCGCGCAAGATGGCGGCGTTATGGAGTGGCCCGCAGTCTTTGCCTGATGCTTTCTATTTTGGCCGCGCGCTTTTTACGCCGGCGCAGGTCTCGCGACTGATGAATGGCGCGAAGCCCGTTGAAGAGCGGCGGCTTTGGTGGGAATGGCTTTCTACAAGCGCCGAGCAGGCAAGGAAATTGGATCCTTTCGCGGCGGTATCGTGCATGGAGGCAAATTCGTATCTGGTGAACACGCTGCTGCGAGACACGGATTCGATGAGCATGGCCCACTCGCTCGAAGTGCGCGTGCCGTTTCTGGATCATCCGCTGGTGGAATTTGTTACCCAGTTACCGCAGAAATTGAAACTGCGCAAGGGTACGCCGAAAGCTTTGCTGGTAGCGGCGCTCGAGGATCTACTGCCCTCGGAAGTGGTCCACCAAACGAAGCGCGGCTTTACTTTTCCCTGGGCCGCGTGGTTGCGCGGACCGCTGAAAGCGAAGATTGAAAACGGATTCGCTGACTTATCGCCCGCCCTGCAAGAAAGCCTGAATACCGAAAACGCGCGCGGCATCTGGCAGAGTTATCTGAGTGGGAATACGACCTGGTCGCGGCCATGGAGTCTTTATGTTTTAAATGAGTGGACCCGACAGCACCTTTAGAATTGCGGATTTCGGATTGCGAATTGCGGATTTGAATCAGCCGCGGATTAACGCGGATAAAAACGGATCGGACAAAATGACAAATGATCCAATGTTCAAAGAGCGGGGGCATGCCCCCTTCCTAACCCTGAGGCATTCAGAGTTTGACTTTCCACATCTAACCAGAAGCCTTTCAGCGTTGGACCATACCACCATGAGGGCTTTCAGAGTTTGACTTTCTATTCAGCCTGCCAGTTATTCACCAGCGCTGGCAGTTTTCAAGACTATTTAGCTCGAGGTTGGGAAGGGGGCATGCACCCGCTCTTGACCATTACTTGTCGTTTTTCTGATCCGTTTTTATCCGTGTTAATCTGCGGCTAATTATTTTCTCCCAATCCGAAATCCGAACTTCGAAATCCGAAATTTAACGAATGTACATACTCGGCATAAACGCATATCACGGTGACGCGGCCGCGGCGATCATCAAAGACGGTAAACTGCTCGCCGCGGTTGAAGAGGAACGCTTTAATCGCGTCAAGCACTGTGCGGGCTTCCCCGCGGAATCCATTCGCTACTGCCTGCGAGCTGCCGGCATTGGTATCGAAGAAGTCGAGCACATCGGCGTCTCGCGCGATCCATCCGCGCACCTGCATAAGAAGATTCTTTTTGCGGCGTCGCGCGCAGCTAAGCAGGTGGCAGTAGGCAGGAGCAGTAGGCAGGAGGCCGTAAGTGTTATAGACGAGG
>DIYZ01000118.1:2374-3939 GCA_002427845.1 Chloracidobacterium sp. UBA6041
GGTAATGGGGAAGAAGAGAACGGAAGTAACGGTCAGAAGCGTGGCTCCGGAGTCTTCGCGCAGATTAAGGATCGGCTTGGCAACGCCGCGAAGATTCGCGACCTGAAAGAAGTGCTGGCGCGCGAACTGAATGTTCCGACCAGCAAACTGCGCGCGCAGTTTCATAACATCGAACACCATCGCGCGCATCTCGCCAGTTCGTTTTACGTGTCGCCATTTGAGCGCGCGGCCCTGTTATCGATTGATGGTTTCGGCGACTTCATCTCGACGATGTGGGCCATGGGAGAAGGGAACTCGATTAAAGTCCTGGACCAGGTCGAGTATCCCCATTCAACCGGCATCGTCTACACGGCGACGACGCAGTTTCTTGGTTTTCCCTACTACGGCGACGAAGGCAAGATAATGGGCCTTGCTCCTTATGGGCGGCCGCGCTTTATGGAAGAGTTTCGCGACCTCATTCGCACGGAAGACCGCGGGCAGTTTCGCTTGAATCTCGATTATTTTCGCCATCACGCTGAAGGCGTGGACATGACCTGGAACCAGGGTTCGCCAAAGATTGGGCGCATTTTTTCCGACCAGTTTGCGCAAACGTTTGGGCCGGCCCGCGACGCCGGCGCGCCTTTAACCGAGCGCGAGCAGGACATTGCCGCGAGCCTGCAACAGCGTTTGGAAGAAGTCGGTTTTCACGTGTTGAATCATCTGTATGAGCAGACCGGCCTCACTGACCTGGGGCTTTCGGGCGGCGTTGCTTACAACTCGGTGATGAACGGCAAGATTCTGCTCAACACTCCGTTTCGAAGGGTGTATGTGCAGGCGGCGGCGGGCGATAGCGGGACGGCGCTCGGTGTTTGTTATGAGATTTACAACCGCGTAACGCAACCTGTTAGGTTGCGGGCAAGCGATTCCAGACAACCTACGCAGACTGACAGTTTGCGTTACGTAATGACAGGCGCCTACACGGGTCCGGAGTTTACGAATGAAGAGATTCAGGCGGAGCTGGAAAGCAGCAACCTCGTTTACGAAACTTTCACGGATGCGGAGCTAACTAAACGGGCTGCGCAGGATATTGCCGACGGTTTGGTGCTTGGCTGGTTTCAGGGACGGATGGAGTTTGGGCCACGCGCCTTGGGTAATCGTTCTATCGTAGTCGATCCCAGACGCGCCGAGATGAAGGACACGCTCAACGAGCGCATCAAGAAACGCGAGCCGTTTCGTCCGTTTGCACCATCGATACTTGAAGAACGCACTGCCGACTATTTTGAGCAGAGCCATCCCGCGCCGACGATGTTGATGGTCTATCAGGTGCGGCCGGAGCGTCGCGCCGAGATTCCGGCGGTCACACACGTTGACGGCTCAGGCCGTTTGCAGACTGTTTCGCGCGAAGTTAACCCGCGTTACTACCAGTTGATTTCAGACTTCAACGAATTGACCGGCGTGCCGGTCGTGCTTAATACGTCGTTCAACGAAAATGAGCCGATTGTCTGCACGCCAAGGCACGCGATTGATTGTTTCCTGAAGACCAGGATGGATGTTTTGTATCTGGGGAATTACGCCGTACGACGAAA
>DIYZ01000201.1:0-2883 GCA_002427845.1 Chloracidobacterium sp. UBA6041
AGCACCACTGACCCACTGGGAATCACAACCGAGTTTACTTATAACCCGTTGGGCAAGATTCTGACGGCCACTGATGCGCTTGGCCACACGACCATAAACACTTACGACGGCGCCGGTAATCTGCTTTCCACCAGGGACGCGCTCAACAACACGACCGCCTTCACTTACAGCCCCTTTGACGGGCAGCGGACGTCGCTGAGCGATGCGCTAGATAATGTCACACGCTACGAATACAGCGATGGGTACCTCGCAAAAGAGAAGGATGCGCTCGGCAACGAGACAACCTTCACCTATGACGCTAACGGCAATCGCGCCAGCCAGAACGTCAGACGCACGAACGCGCAGGAACAACCCGAAGCAATTACCACCAGCTACGAATACGACAAACTCAACCGCCTCACGAAGACTAACTATACGGACGGTTCCGCGACCCTCGTTGAATACAACGCGTTCGGCCGGCAAGAGGCAACCATCGATCAACTCGGGCGGCGCACCGAGTTTACTTATGACGATATGGGCCGCCTTGTGCGCACCAGCTACCCCGATGGCACGCACGAAGAGACCGCCTACGACGCCGAAGGTCGCCGGCTGTCAAGCACGGATCGCGCCGGCCACGTCACGTCATATACCTACGATGAACTGGGCAGGCTCACGAAAACAACCTACGTTGATGGAAGTTTCGCGACTGCGACCTACGACGCCGCCGGGCAATTGCTTGCTGCCGCCGACGCGCGCGGCAACGTCACTCGTTACTTTTACGACGAGGTTGGCAGAAGGACGAAGGTCAGCAATGCGCTGAATGAGGAAACTACCTTCACGTATGATGCGAACGGCAATCAGCTTTCGCTTACGGATGCGGCCGGCCATACCACCACTCATGAATATGACGCGAACAATCGCCGCTTAAGGACCATTTACGCCGATGGCACTCTTGCTTCTGTTGCTTACGACGCGGTGGGCCGTAGTGTGTCGCAGACTGATCAAGCGGGGAAGACGAGTCAGTTTACTTACGACGCGCTCGGCCGGCTGTTGAAAGTCCGTGACGCGTTGAATCAGGAGACGACTTACGCCTACGACGAAGTTGGCCAGGAGCTGACGCAGACAGATGCCAACAATCACACGACGAGGTTTGAGTATGACCAGCTTGGACGCCGGATAAAACGCCTCCTCCCGTTGGGCCAGAGCGAAACTTATTCATACGACGCCGTCGGTAATCTCACGACCCGCACTGACCGGAACGGCAAGGTGACCATATTCACTTACGACGTGATGCGGCGCTTGCTTCAGAAAGCGCCCGACCCTTCGCTGAATCAGACGGCCGTGAGCTTCACATATAACGGCAATGGCCAGCGCGTCACGATGAACGATGCTGCCGGCGCCACGGTTTATGCGTATGACGTTCGCAATCGTCTCGCCGGCAAACAAACGCCGTTCGGCGCCCTTAGCTACACCTACGACGAAGCGGGCAATCTTTTAACGACACGATCTACAAATGCGAATGGCGTGAGTGTGGATTACAGCCACGATGCGCTGAATCGTTTGACTGCCGTGAAGGACAACAATCTACCCCGGGGTCCCCAGCCGGGCAGTCCGGCTGGGGTGGTGGTGGCGCTCAATGGCGATGTGACTTCTTACGGTTACGACGCAGTTGGCAACCTCGAGGACTACGTATACCCGAACAGCGTCAGCACACATTATGCGTACAACTCTTTGAACCGCCTTATTACGATGAGGGTGGGCACGCCGGTCTCCGCCCTGGCTGGCTACACGTACACGCTCGGGCCGGCGGGCAATCGCACGGCAGTTACGGAGTTGAGCGGCAGAACCGTTACCTACACTTACGACGATCTCTATCGCTTAACGAGTGAGACGATCGACAATGATGTGCACGGCAATAACGGTGCGCTGAACTATATCTATGATCCGGTAGGGAATCGTCTCAGCCGCAGCTCGACTTTGGCCGCAGTGCCGTCGCAGAGTTCCACCTTCGATGCGAACGACCGCCTCGCCTCCGACATTTACGACCGGAACGGTAACACCCTGCAGTCCAACACTAATTCCTACACTTACGACTTTGATAATCGCCTCACGTCGTTCATCACGCATAACTCATCGCTCGTCACTTTCATTTACGACGGTGATGGTAACCGCGTGGCCAGAACTGTTGGCGGCGTAACGACGAACTACCTCGTCGACACGAATAATCCGACGGGCTACGCGCAAGTTGTTGAGGAACTGCAGGGCGGCGTAGTGACCCGGCAATTTACCTATGGCCACGATCTTATTTCACAGCGCTGCACACCGCCCACTGCGAACTGCTCACTAGTCTTCTACGGTTTTGACGGCCACGGCTCGGTGCGTTTGTTGACTGATGCCGGGGGGGCGGTTACGGACACTTACGACTACGACGCCTTCGGCAACCTCATCTCGCGCACCGGCACCACTGCAAACGATTATCTTTATTCCGGCGAACAGTTTGACTCGAGTCTCGGCTTCTACTACCTGCGCGCCCGCTACTTGAATCCGGCGAGCGGTAGATTCTGGACTGCGGATAGCTTCGAGGGAACCAGTCGCGATCCGGTATCACTTCACAAGTATTTGTATTCGCAGGCCAACCCGGCAAATCGGCTGGATCCGTCGGGAAATGCTTCTTTAGCAGAAACTGTTGAATCGGTCGCGATAAGCACTATCGTTTTTGCCGGCTACAACACGACTTTCCATAGCGTGCTCTTCGGCGTTGGAGCAGTGCTCAATTTAGCGGGCTTTGTAGGCAGTGAAGAATACGCTTACGAGACCGTGTCCATCACACCAGGCGGCCCCGCAGCTTACGCGGAGGGGCTAGTCGCCGGCGCTGAAGTTACTTTGGGTGTTGCCAGAAGCATC
>DIYZ01000201.1:3089-7866 GCA_002427845.1 Chloracidobacterium sp. UBA6041
CAGAAGCATCCGCGCAAAGTGCGTCAGAGATTGCTGCCTCCTTCCAAGGAAGCGGAAGATACCCTGGCATAGATCGTTTCAGGAACTTCATTCTAAGAAAGGGCACAATCATTTTCGCGGGAGAACCAGGAGTAACCGGATTCTTTACGACCGAAAAAACCATTACCAGAGCGGGAGGAGATGCCACCAGATTGTTCGAAGGCCTTCAGGTGAGACCCCAAAAAATAAGTCCTGGCATCGGAGAATATAGACCCGGGGTTACAGCCTATGAAGTAACGGAAGATTCTCTAGCTGCTTTTGGCATCGTGGGCGCTAACCCGGGATATGGTAAGGGCGGGTTCCCGCAAATATTTCTTCCAAATTGGGAGCTTCGAACAAAGCCTCTGGTAAGTTATTCTTTGGGGAATCGGATCAAGCCACTTCCCTAACCATCTGGAAAGGAGCCTGTCAGTGGTGAGGACGAAAATATTGCCTTATCCACGGAACCATCTTGATAAACCGTACTCCCACCTACAACCATTGGTGGATGCCATGATTGAAGCGGGTAATGAACCTGTAAGAGATGGCGGCTTCTATATGGATCGAGACGGCTGGCGGTGCGACCTGAAGAGATCCATTGACTTTCAACTTTTGGCAAACAAGTTCGAATTTCCTAAGTCCATCATCCTTTCCGAACCGCTTGATAAGATTTTTTGCCAGAATACTTGGGTAGAAATAAAGGGTAGCGTAGACCCTCAGTGAAAGCACACACTCTTATAGCAGCGTGCTTACTGCTGGGTATACGGGCGATGGACTGCGCGCTTGGAAGCAAAATGCGAATGGCAGAACTTATTTTCTCTACGATGGCAATCTGCCGATGGCCGAACTTGACTCTAGCGGTTCGCTGACAGCCACAAACTCATTTGCTAACAACGGCCTCGTCACGCGACGCGAGGGAAGTACAAGCATCTTTTATAGTTTCGATTCAGTTAGAATCGGGCTTGCGGTTAGAGAATGGCTTCGGGTTAGGCGGAGGTATGCAAGTTGAGGTTCAAAATCCCAATTATCCGCAACCTCCGACGCCACCAACTGGCTTCGGGTCACCGCGAAATTTTTGAGATGAGCGCCTGAATCAATTGAGTTCAGATGTTTACAAATTACCCGTCCCAAGCTAGAGCGACTCGAGCCCTTCTCAAGTTTTGCGAGGACCACGACAATCACGTTGGCAGCGTAACGGTGTTACGTTCGTGCCTTAGATCATTGGAGTGTGGCGATTTAGGTGCGGCTCTGGAAGCGTACAAGAAGATCCCGCTCGGCGGTATGGGATGTTTCAATGATTGGCTACCTCCGGCTGTTTTCAGTCATGAGAACCTTGAATACGCCCAAACAGTTTTCGACGCACTGGTCACTCAGTGGAGTTTGCTTATGAGGCTTTTATTAGCAGACCGAGACAAGCCCGAAAAAGGAGGAGTAGTTGAGCGGATCTGAGTCATCTGGCTTTAACCGGTGGGTTGCGCAATGGAAGTTCAGACTGGGTTTCAAGGCCGACACAGAAGCGCTTTTCTCGCCTGGAAGATACAATGACTTACACATGCACAAGCAAGGGCGAAGCACGCGAGCTCTGATCAAATTCTGCGAGGAACATCATTATCCACCAGATGAATTAAGAGAAATGAAAGTCTGTCTAAGATGGTTAACTTTGGGAAGTATTAAACGTGCCGTAGAGGGTTACAACAGAATTTCAATACGTAGAAGTGGAAGCTTAAGCGACTGGCAACCGCCTGTCGTTTTTGATTATGAGACACCAGAATACGCTCAAGCGGTTTTCGAGGCGTTGACCACTCAGTGGGAGCTGCTAATGAAACTCTCCTTACCTAAAAGCGAATAACGTGGGTAGTGTCGCAATTTGAAATCTGAGTTCATGGTCTGTGGCACGCTATTGTTACGACGGGCATATCATGGTTGCTTGTTTGAGCGTATGGCGTATCCAAGCGGACAAGGTTTTATGCTCGCTCTTGTCGGCGCACTTCGTCATCGCCTTGAGTTCTTCGTCACTGAAACGCACAGGAACGATCTTTCCTTTAGCATGTCCCTTGGGTAGTTTCGGCCTTCCCAGTTTCTTAGCTTTCGGCATTTTGTTGCTCCCGGTAATCCGAAACAATGGACGCTTGAACAGCTTTGCGCGGCGTTATGGCGGGCGGTAGATGTAAGACCGTCACATGCCTTCGCGGATTGCTTAGATCGTCTGTATCGTGCGCCCACGCGTAGATGCGGGAAGCGGTCGGATGATCGAGTAAGTCGAAAACTTCGACCTCGCCTTCCCAGACTATTTGACCGTTGAAAGTTTCTACAACAGGCACGGTTTCAACGTGCGTGGTTTCTGCGCCATGCAGCTTGCGGATCACGTCTTGTAGTTCCTCGATATAGTTCACGATGCCGCCTCGACTAAATCTCCGACTGTCCAAAAACTACGCTCAACCCCTGCCGCCATTGCTGGTGTCATTTTCAAGTTGCCATGCGTGCGAACTAGATTGTAATAGGCAAAGTGAAGCGCAACCGCCGCCTCGAAGTTT
This sequence comes from Chloracidobacterium sp. UBA6041, assembly GCA_002427845.1. Taxonomy (GTDB): domain Bacteria; phylum Acidobacteriota; class Blastocatellia; order Pyrinomonadales; family Pyrinomonadaceae; genus PSRF01. The sequence goes on from DIYZ01000201.1 coordinate 5,642, forward strand.
TCAATCTTTTTGCTGAAAGCATAGGTCAGACGCGACAAGCGGCGCATGTGAAGGCGAGTAGTGCCGTTCAATCGCTCAATATGGCTCGTAGAGACCAAGTCCATATCAGGACGGCCTACAACGTGTCGCTTCTCTGAGAAAACTATCTCAGGTGCACTGTAGCGGCGTTCCTGATGATGGTGGCCTGTATCGTTGCCGTAGTTCTTAATAATCATTCCGTAGTCAACGTCCATTCCGAAAGCATTCTCGACTGCCTCGACATAGGCATTTAGACCATCGGTAGAAATTTGCGGACGGTTCTTGAGCCGCGATGCTATGTCGCTCACAAAAGCGTTGGCCGTGAAATGGTTGCGCTTGCCAACTCTGAACGCGGGAACGAGTTTGGTTTCGGAGTCAATCGCGCAGAATGTCCAAACGTCGCCAAGCGTCGGGTCTTCGGTCGGCATACGATGCTTTTCCTTCTTGCCGATGAATCCCCAAAGTTCGTCAAACTGCAAGTAATGGCAGGATAAATTACGCATCTTGGCGTCCAGAAGCTGGGCGCAACCTTGCCCGATTCTGAAGCCAAGCCGCATAATTGTATTACGGCTGATTCCGGTGATTCTCTCAATAGACCGAATACTCGATCCTTCAGCCAAGGCCGCTATTACCGCAATCTGTTTGTCTTTCGGAAGCACGTTAGCCATCAGGGTTAATCTCCTATCTGGAGATAATGTAATACAGTTTCTATTTGCTGTCAAGTGTTTTTGTGTTACAATTTCTCACAAATTGGAGGTAAAGAAGATGGTACAAGCAGATGGCTCCAGCGACAGCAAAAACGCCCTCCAGAAAAAGCCCAATGAGCAGTCTTTGGACGTTAACGCGCCCAAAAGATGGCCGACTGTCGTCACCTCGTTGGCATTGCTCTCTATTGCCGCTGGCGGAGGGTTCGCAATTTGGTGGACTAGCTTTGCCTTCGTTGACCTTACTACGCGGGTAGCTTTTATCATGGGGAGCGCTCTGAACCTCGCCATATTCTTGGCTATTGTTGCTCAGGCTTGTATCTACTTGGGACAGAAAAACCTCATGCTCAAGCAATGGAGAGCCATGCACGATGCCCTTAGTCAATCCGAGCGGCAAACCTGGGTCGCGGAGATGGCCTTTGCTATCGGAACGCAAGCCCGCGTGTGCGTTCACAGCGTCTCGCTTGATCTCGACAAGGCGCGCATGTTTATTAAGATTGAAAATATAGGGAAAGTTGCGGCTGATACTATCCGGCTGAAGGGCGTTCTGGAGTTGAGCGACGTTTGGGAACCTAAGAGCGTTCCTGTGAATCGCGAATACGACGCTCTGTTTCCCGGCACTTTGAAAATCAAGACAAGGATCACCCTTCATGATCATTTTAGCGAAGAGCAAATCGGCTGGATTCGGTCGGGAGCAGCCAAGTTCATTCTGAAAGGCGAAATTAGTTATTCGGACGGGTTCCTCCCTAAAGAAACCCGTACAACTCCCTTTGCTTTCCGGTATCGGCTGGGCGATAAGGACTGGTTTGTATATTCCGGCGAGGAGGAAAACTAAGAGAATCCAAATTGCGACACTACCCTTGACGGGTAGTGTCCTAATTTGACATCTGTTGGTCGGTCCCGGGCCGGGCCACACGGCAGGTTCATTTGAAGCGTCGGAGACGAAAGCCAGCGTCGTTCGATTGCAGGCGCCCGATGCGTTCAACTTGTGCGCGTGCGTTTCAGGAAACGAAACGCACTGACCACTACGAGTCCGATCGTTGATCCCAAGCCAAGCCAGAACCAACCGGTTAGTCTCACCGCGATCAATCCTGACGTATCTTCTGCTCTCATTCGTTCGCGATTCATAAGATGGGCACTAACAAGACCGGCTACCAAGCAGACTAACGCTGAGAGCTCGCGTCTATCCTTCCATGCTCGTGCCGTGCCGAGTAAAAGTACTGCCAGCATGAGAAGAGGAATTAACCAGAGCCCCGTGTGACCATCACGTGCCAGGTCGACCCCGCTAAGCCTGTTTTCCGACGTGCCGCAACTCAATTGTACCCACGGCAGGAAAAAGCAGATCAGGGCAATCAATGCCATACTAATAGTTACGCTTCTGCTATTCATTGCACCGTTCTTCCGCTTTTTCTGAGAGCCTGTCGCTGCATCTTAACTGATCTTGCCAAACTAATGTTTATCGGACCGTGTTTATCGGACTGTGTTTATCGGGCTGATTAAACA
>DIYZ01000201.1:8136-16178 GCA_002427845.1 Chloracidobacterium sp. UBA6041
TGTACGAGTAATTCCCCCAAGTAGTTTTCCTCCAAGAATCAACCCCCCTTCTAAAAAGAGAATGCTCTTGCAGAAAAGCGTCTTTGAAATCGGCGGCTGAATTGGGACACACCGGCCATACAGCTACAGCACGAAGCAGAACGGAGCAGATTCCATCAGGACGCACGCTCGAAGGTAAGTTGAGCGTCCCGGTTGGCGCTACCGGCGTCGTCTTGTTCGCGCACGGATCGGGGGCAGCCGCCACAGTCTGACCTCGCCGCTCCACGACCGCTGATAGACGACATGTCGTTGGTCGTGGTAAGGCGTGCTCCATAAAGCTCAAAACCAGAACATTTAACAACAAAAGGAGAACATTTATGGCAAACGTAAAACCAATTCCGGAGGGGTATCACTCAGTAACACCGTATCTGATTATCAAGGGAGCGGCCGACGCCATCGAGTTTTATAAGAAGGCGTTTGGTGCGACCGAGTTATTTCGCATGGCTCACGAAGGGAAAGTTGGCCATGCTGAGATCAAGATCGGTGACTCGCCAATAATGCTTGCGGATGAGCATCCCGGGATGGGGTATGTCAGTCCGAAAACGCTCGGTGGCACGCCTGTCAGTCTCATGATCTACGTGGAGGACGTGGATACGATTTACAATCAAGCCATCAAATCAGGTGGTCAGGAGGTAAAGCCGCTTCAAGATCAGTTCTATGGAGATCGCTCTGGCACATTGAAGGATCCATTCGGACACGTCTGGACCGTGGCAACGCACAAAGAAGACGTTTTGCCTGAAGAAATGGATAAACGAATAGCGGCATCCGCCCACGCAGGTTGATGCCCTTTCGTCGAGAAGCACCATGGGCGCAGCCGAGAACAAATGACTTCTCCGAGAGAGACACTTCGGTTGGTAGTGCAGTTTCCCAAGCCAGAACGAACCGGTTAGTCTCACTGCGATCAATCCTGACGTATCTTCTGACAAAGTCCGATAAACATTGGTTTGGCTTTATCGGACTGTGTTTATCGGACTGATTAAACATTTGCCACGCAAGTTGCATTTAAATTATGTAATGAATTTTGTTCTGAATCTGCTTTTTATGCGATTGATGATTGTCGCGGTTCGCATATTCGCTCTCAAGGAGTAAAATATGTACGAGTAATTCCCCCCGAGTAGTTCTCCTCCAAGAATCAACCCCTTCCGAAAAGAGAATTCCTGGAGCGACGCATCTCTTTGCAGAGCCGGGCACGCTGGAGGAAGTTGCTCGTCTCGCGCTGAGTGCTTTAGGTGGCATTTGCGCGCGGAGGCTGCTGCCGAGTAAAGGAAAATTGCAGCGAAACTGTCATTAGGAATTCATTTGAAACTTGGAGGTGAAAACATGCAAGTAAAAGAAGTTATGACTGCCGAGCCAGCCTGTTGTATTTCAGAAACGGCCTTACAAGAGGTCGCACAGATGATGATCGATCATGACTGTGGCGAGATTCCGGTTGTAGAGAACAAGGAAAACAAGCTCCCGATCGGTGTCATTACGGATCGTGACATTGTCTGCCGTACGGTTGCGCGGGGACTTAATCCACTGGATCTGACGGTGGCCGATTGCATGAGCAAACCCTGTGTGACGGTGACGCCAGACATGTCGATAGAAGAGTGCAGCAGGATCATGGAGGAGAATAAGATTCGCCGCGTGCCGGTGGTGGACATCGGTGGCTCTTGCTGTGGCATTGTCGCCTTAGCCGACATCGCCTTGCACGCAAAGAAGAGCGCCGCAGGCGAAGTTGTCAAAGAGGTATCAGAGCCGACTGCGGCGGCGTCGGCGGCCGGGAAGTGAATTGATTCCCATTGCGGTGCATGGCGCCTGGGAATCACACATGGGCCGCGAGTCCTCAGCGACTCGAAGGTGCAAGTCACTCCGCGAAAGATATAGCCGCCAGCATGAAGGATGGCTCGCAACTCTTGAGGTGTTTGCCCCTGATATTGAGGCCCAACAGGAAGACGAGACCTGCCGCTTGGAAGGCATTACTGCCGCCTCGAAAAGATGGCGACTCTAAGAGAGTCTCGATGAGCCTTGGCAATACGCCAGAAGATCGCGTGACACATACGATCACAGATCGGACGCGTCTCTGGCTTGAACAGACATCAAGGGGGCAAACGGAGCTTTGGAGATTGAAGTCGGCAGACGAGGTAAAGACGTGGTTGCGTTTCCGGTCCGCCCTGCCGGCCGAGCTGGTAGATCGAGTCGTTTTGGAGAAGAGCAGCTAGGACAAGGCTAACCTCAAGCTCGAGGAAGCAGTCGAGAAGTGAGGTCCAGTGACTTTCGCAGAAAAGAGATGTCTTAAGAAAAGGCTTGGCACAAAAGGTGACTCCGGCCTCAGTCCGCTGACCGGACGGTTGAATTACTTCTTGTCCAACGCCGAAGGTGAATCATGACTACACGCGCACAGTTAAGTGCCTCAGCGAACCTTACCGGTGGTCACACCGACCTGATGCTTGCGGCACTCGAAGGGCATACCGAGACCGTAAAAACACTGCTTGAAAGCCGAGTGAACGTAAACGCACAAGACGATGAAGGCCGCACAGCTCTGATGTTCGCTGTTACCAATCTGCAGACCGACTCCGTCAATGCGCTGTTGGATCACGGGGCTGATGTGAATGTGCGAGCCAATGATGGTTGCACGGCTTTGATGCTGGCAGCATCGTCAGGTGACAGCGGAGTTGTTCGAGCTTTGTTGAATAAAGGTGCTGACGTATCCGGGAAAATCATTCAGAGCGGAAACACAGCCCTGATGCTTGCGAAAGAGAATGGTTATACCGAGATCGCCCGATTACTTCAGAAAGCTGAAGCAGAACAATAACGTTCAGGTTCGTCCTGATAAGAGAACGCAGATTCCGCTCCCTGCCCATAAAATTCACTGACTTAGACGTGAAGACATTTGGTGAGTAGACTGCGCGCGAGGTCGCTCTCGATTTTTGGGTTTGCGTGCCTACTTACATGCCGATGCCTTTCAGGTGGTAGCGACGGGTGTCGTAATAGCGCTCGACGTCTACAGAGTTGATCTGTCCGCACACTGTCGAGATGTCGACCAGAGATATATCGCAGGCAGGAGCAATACCGCGAGCAGAGATCATCATTCCAAAGTCGCCGGCGGCTACTGCCTCGGCGGCCCGCGCTCCGAAAAGTAAACCCATGATGCGATCAATCGGGCTCGGCGAGCCGCCACGCTGCGGATGGCCCAGCATCACTGCGCGCGATTCATAAGGAGTTTCGCCGGCGATTCTTCGCGCGAGCACTTCACCAATTCCACCCAGCCGCACGTGGCCGAAAGCGTCGTGCCGGTCATCAATGGTGATCATTTCGCCGTCCTCAGCTCGTGCGCCCTCGGCCACAACGACCACGGCGTAGCGCGGCCGCTGCGAGGTTCCCCGGCTCAGTCCCGGTTCGCCGAGTCGTTCACTCAAAAGATGGAAAACCCGCTCGTAATGAAAAGGATGTTCCGGTATCAGAATCAGGTGGGCCTGGCCAGCGACGCCGGACCATAAAGCCAGGTGTCCCGCATGGCGTCCCATGACTTCGATAATTTGCACCCAACCATGCGAGCCGGCCGGCGTGCGCGACCGTTCAAGTACCTCAGTCACGTTGCGCAACGCAGTATCGAATCCGAGCGTGTAGTCGGTCCCGGCCAGGTCTTTATCTATAGTCTTGGGAACACCAACAACGCGCAGTCCTTGTTTGGCAAGCCTCGTGGCCACGCCAAGCGTGTCCTCGCCGCCGCACACAACGACAGCATCAAGCTGAAGTTTTTCGCTGTTCTCAATTACTTCGCTCGATCTGTCCTCGGCTTCTCCGTCTTTCGTCAACTGCTTAAACGGATTCGTTCGTGAAGAGCCCAGGTTGGTCCCACCGTCGCGATCCCAACGGCGCACGGTTTCGCGATTGAGAGGAAACACTTCGGGAAGTGGATTCAACAAGCTCCGCCAACCGTCAAACAAGCCGATGATTTCCAAGCCCAGTTCCGAGCCTCTATAGACGAGACCCTTTATCGCCGGGTTTAATCCCGGGGCATCGCCACCGCCAGTTAATACGCCAACTCGAATCGCCTTAGTCATGGATCAATAAAGAAAACATTCTCTTGCGACTACGTCAGCAAAATCGGGATTAAGGATTTCTTACGCACATGATTGCACGACTATCCGGGAATTTTAAAACGGCGCGACGCATAGCGTCGGCATGAGTTTAGCCCGGCCTTTCAGAGGCTGTGTCAAGACTCATATTGCTGAAGGAAATCACCCTACATCGCCACTCACTACAGAACCGTTGGCGGTAGCCAAGGGATGCTGGCAGTCGAGTTCGGCCCATTGTTTCACTCCCAAATTTACGGGGAAGACATAACGTCTTTCAGATGTATTTGAGTGCTAGCATCCATTGGCTACCGCCAACGGTTCTGTATTGTGCGGCGACGTCGCCGCGGATTTGGCACCGCCTGCTTTCGCTTTCCCGAGTTTTGACACACCCTCTTCAAGGCCGGAGTCGAGAGAAAAGCTTTTCCAAGGAGTTGCGGGTGGTGCCTGATCCCAGCCTTGGGAGACTGGGCTAAACTCAACCGTCGCTCCGCGACGTAAATCATCGCCACCACCACCCGAGCCGGCCTCTCGGTTGCTGCATCGAGCGGCAAGAGTAGTGACGGTATTCAGCTTTCACAGGTAAGATAGGGCTCGAAATAGAAATTTATTTTTTGCTTGCCGATGGAAATTTCCATGATAACAAACATCAGCTCAACGTTCTTAACCCGTAGAGTAGCTTGGATCACTCTGCTTGTGATCGCCTTGATCAGTCTGGCAATAGTGCTCCTGCCCGTTTGGATCATCCAGCCGTTTAGACCGCAATCCCAGCGCGGGCTGGAAGCGTCTTATGCAATGCGTCGCTGGGCCCCGCTGTTAACGGTAATGATTTTAGCGGCTGGATTAATGCTGGTGCTTTGGCTCTGGCGTGGCGCGCGCCGCTGGTGGCGCAAAGCCCTCCTGGTGATGGTCCTCGTTCCTTTGCTCGCGTCCACCTGGTTCGCGCGGCAAAATCATTTTGAATGGATGTTTAATCCTCTCGCGCATGCAGCCTATGCAAAGACGAGTGAAGCCGGATTTGTCGCCGACTCAGACATTGTGATGTCGGTAGAGAGTAACGGGGAGGCTGTAGCTTATCCGGTTCGCCTCATGGCTTATCATCACGTCGTGCAGGATATCGTCGGGGGCACTCCGCTGGTTGCTACTTATTGAACGCTCTGTCACACCGGTCTGGTGTGGGAGACGAGGGTAGGCGGGCGGCAACTTCACTTTCATCTCGCAGGGATCAATAACCAGAACTTCATCATGCGCGACGAGGAAACTGGTTCGTGGTGGCAACAGGTCACGGGCGAAGCCATCCAGGGTCCGCTTAAAGGACAACACCTGCGCCCGGTTTTCCATGATGAGTTGACGTTCGGATTGTGGAAGCGGGAGAAACCCGATGGCCGCGTATTGCGACCGGATGAATCGGTGGCGCGTGCGGGACACTATGCTCCGGCCAATTGGGAAGAGCGAATGGCTAAGGTGCCGGTTGCCACAAATGTTAATCTCGATAAATCTCTTGACCCGCGAACTCTTGTTGTCGGGGTGGCGGTTAACGGAGTGTCGAAGGCTTACCCCTTCGACGCCTTAGCGAAACAAAGTCCGATAATTGACGAGGTCGGTGGTGTACCCATTTTCCTCGTAGTTGGCGAAGACAAGAGATCAGTACGCGCCTACGAGAGATTAGTGGAGGGTCGCAAGCTGGAATTCTTCGTCAAGCCAAATGCGAATACGCTGACGCTCATCGATGCTGAAACCGGCGGTGAATGGGACTTCACCGGTAGGGCAGTGGGCGGGCAGATGAGTGGACAGCAATTGAAGAAGGTGGCGGTCCTTAACGATTACTGGTTTGACTGGAAGACCTATCATCCCAACACGACGACTTACGAGCTCGGTGCTCGTTAGTAACGCACCATGCCACGATGGAGTGATTGGGACTGACGCAATCAACCGGTTCGCACTGATCGGACCATCCGACGCCTTGCTCGCGGCCGGTTTTCAGTCTGCCCAATTAAGTGGATACATCATACGCAATCTCGGCGGCAATGAGTCATTTCGCCGATAGACGCGCGGTGCGACGTAAATGTTTTCGAAGTAGTCAATCGCCGCAACCCGAACGCCGGTATCGCGGCCAAGACGTTCGCTGATGTACCACTTGTGTTCGAGTATCCGGGGCCACGCCGCACGTGCTTCTGATGACGGCAATTTCATCCCCGTCAATCTCTTGATCGCCTGTCGCTCACTCTCAGCATAATTGGCGAGCTTGTCGATGACGTAATCCAATCTGAACGGTATTGGCATATTACAACCTCGTCTATAACTTGCTCTCCCGTTTTCGCCAGCCTAATTTAAACGCGTCGAGCCGCTTCATTCGGTTACTGGAAAAGCCGGGACATCACGTTAGACGAGTAATTGTATCGGGCGGCTGTCCTATGTGCTAACTCATTATTATAATGTAGTTGATTAAAATCGCTCATGTCTGAAAGGGAGATTTATGGAGTTAGGGCAGTTGCAAACCTTTCGCGTGGTTGCCGAGATGCTGAATTTTACGAAAGCCGCTGAACGCCTTCATTTAACGCAATCCGCAGTCAGTCACCAGATCAAAGCCCTGGAGAAAGACCTCGGAGAGCCGCTCTTCCTGCGCTCAAAGCGTGGCGTCAAGCTCTCGCAGCAGGGGAAGCTCGCCTTGGAACACGCCGAGCGAATTCTCGGCGAGGCTGAGGCAATGCGGGAGCATCTGTCAGGTCAGGGCGCTTCACCCGTCGGTCAGGTCCGTGCTGCGGCGGCAACCCAAGCCTTCGTTCATCTATTTGCAAACCTTTTTGAGCTATTTATGCGCGAGCATCCGGGCATCGAGCTGTCGTTTCGTACTACAGCCAGTACGGACCAGACCGTTACGGACATCTTGAATGGCGCGGCCGATGTTGGGTTCGCGTCGATGCCTGTCTATTCACCTGCGCTGAAAGTAACAGAACTCTTCGAAGATGAACTCGTGATAATTGTGGGCCAGAACCACCATCTGGCGAACAGACAGGAAGTGGGGGTAGATGAGATTGAGCGTGAGCGGCTGATTCTGTTTGAGCGAGGCGCCTCTATTCGTCGCGCTACAGAACTCTTTTTCGAACGAGTTGGCATAAGTCCCAAGTTAGCGCTTGAATCAAACGACACCTACTTCATCAAGCTCATGGTCCAGCACGGACTAGGTATCTCACTCCTGCCGTCCTGGTCGGTCCGTGATGAAGTAATGGCCGGCACCTTGTCAAAGTTACGCATAGAAGGACATAGATTACGCCGATCGGTTGCTATGGTCTCGTTAGCGCGCTTTCAGCCTTCACCCAAACGAGCGTTCGTGGCTTTTATCCTTGGTCACCGGAAGCATCTGCAAGAGATTGCGCGGTTATAGGATTGCGCCGGTTCTATCGGCCCAAGGTTCGCTCTTCTCAATCTTGATCGGCGCACGGATTGTTGCGGACGCTATCGAAAATCGAAGCAGTTGGCCGTTCTGAACGACTACTGGTTCGACCGGCGGACCTACCATCCGGATACAATGGTTTACGTATCTGCTGCTCGTTAGATGAGATTAGCAACAGATAAGATGAGCAACGGAGAGAACTTAGTCCTATCAAATAATAGTCGGCGCGCTGCTTGTACCGGCTCGCATCGCTGATCAGCACCGCGGCAGTTTCTTGCGCTGAAACGGCGATAGTATTTCCTGTCGCAAGTTTGGCTGAGCGTTGACACGGGCCGTCAGCTCTTCACCTCCGGTGCGGAAACAAAGACCGCGCAAGAATACAAACTAGCAAACAACAATCGGAAACCGGAGCGTGGGGAGATCGCCGCGCGCGCGCGATAGGAATTGAAATGCACGTTGTTAGTAAGGGGACAGGGCGGACTTGCGGGTCCGCCCTGGGCTGCTTTCCGTGATCGGGAATTATTAAGCGCCAAAGGCGCGAAATGTGAAAG
>DIYZ01000201.1:16302-26578 GCA_002427845.1 Chloracidobacterium sp. UBA6041
TTAGGTCTGCGGACAAAGACTGGGCCATCTTTTCTACCACCTCTCTGGGATTCCGCACTTTCAGTGCTCAGACTTTCTAACAATGCAATGATCCTGGGGCGTCGCCCCAGGCTTTTACATTTCGCGCCTTTGGCGCTTAGGATTTCAACAGAGATAAAAAGCGGAGCGTAACGAATGAAAAAGATCTCAACTACTTCGAAGCCGAAGGCGCCGAGCACAACGAAGGCGCGTGGGCCGCGCGCGTTGAGCGAATCTTTACTTTCCTTTTTCCGCGAGACATGTAAGATAATTGCTCCGGGCTGTTTTTGTCGTTATGTCCATTTTCCAGGTAGTCTTTTGAGTTCAGTGTTTTTCTCTGCGTAATCTCTGTAGCCTCTGCGTGTCTGGTAAATAGTCCGAATACACTAACCGCAGAAGCGCAGAGCCGCAGAGGAGTCGCAGAGAATTTCAAAAGACACAATCCTTTTCCATTAAACAGGAGGAAACCGTTTATGAAGCGCTTGAGAAAATATTCACTGACAGGACTTGCCGCATTCGTCATTTCATGTTCGCTGCCGTTTCTGGCGGCGGCCCAGGATCGTGCGACGGTACTAATCGGCGCAGACCTGGTGCGAGTTGTGCCTCCCGGATTTTATTTTCAGGGACTTACTGCGCCCACCCAGATGCGTAACTCCGCGGCCGCGCGTTTCGGCACGAAACGTTACGTGATCGCGGGCCTGGTCGATACTTCAGGGTATGCTGCCGACGTGCGCGCCAGGTATGAAGGATTTCTGATTACAGATTCCGCGATTACGATTAACGGTTCCAACCTTGGCGTGGGTGCCTATGGATTTGGTTTCAGTAACGATGGCAAGCTGAACGTTCTTGACCTGGCCGGCAATGAAATACTCTCCGTCGCCACAACCAAAGACAACCAGATGAAGCGGCCGCGGCCGCTGATGATGACTAAATCGGGAAATGGAATTCGTCTCTACAGCGGGAAGGACTATGCAGTAATAGCAGCGAAGTAACTGGCTCAGCTCATGGGGTTGCCGATCTCTGCGCAATTCTCTACGCTGTCTCCAACCAAAACCACGCGGCCTATTTTTAATGCGCGCAATTCGTCTGCGTTTGTCGCCTCTATTCGTCCTCTTGTTTCTGGGCGTTAACCCCCTGGCGGTGTTGGGCCAGCAGCCAACTCCAAGTCCAACTCCACCACAAACCGGAAAGTCCTATAGTTCGGACGTACCTACTAGGAAGCCACCGCCGCCGGCGCCGCAGGCACAGTCTCCGGTCACCTTTACCGACATTACGAGTTTGACAGGGATCAATTTTAGACACGCCCCGTCTTTCACTTCGTTGAAGTATTTGCTCGAAGCAATGGGTGGCGGCGTGGCGATGTTTGATTATGACAACGATGGTCGCATGGATCTGTTTTTCACCAACGGCGCATCACTCAAAGATCCGATGCCCAAAGATGTGCTGCCTGACAAACGCGATCCGAAATACTGGAACCGGCTCTACCATCAGAGAGCAGACGGAACATTTGAAGACGTAACTGAGCGCGCGAACTTAAAAGGCGATGGCTATTGTATGGGCGTTGCTGCCGGCGACTACGACAACGACGGGTACACGGATCTCTATGTCACAGGCTACGGCGGCAACTACCTCTATCACAACAACGGCGATGGGACGTTTGCCGACGTCACGAAAAAAGCGGGCGTAGGCGGCGGTGGGTGGTCAACTAGCGCGGGCTGGATCGATTACGACCGTGATGGCCGTCTCGATCTGTTTGTGGCGCGTTATCTTGATTGGGACTTCGAAAAAGGCTCGATTCATTGTGGCGATTCCCGGCCGGGATCGCGCGCGTATTGTCATCCTGACAACTTCAAGGGCGCAACAAATATTCTTTACCATCAGAAAGCCGATGGAACTTTTGAGGATGTCAGCGCCAAGACGGGAATTGCCGATCCGAACGGCAAAGCGCTGGGCGTCGCCTTCGGTGATTTTGATAACGACGGATTCCTGGACATCTTCGTCGCCAATGACAGTGTGCGCCAATCGCTCTATCACAACAAAGGAGATGGGACGTTTGAAGATATCGCCATCTCATCCGGCGCCGGCTATGACGAAAATGGCAAAACCTACGCCGGAATGGGAATCGATGTCGGGGACTATGACAATGACGGCTACATGGACATCTTCCTTACTACGCTCTCCAACGAAACCTATCCGCTCTACCACAACGATCGCGACCTTAGTTTTACTTACGCAACCAACTCCGCAGGCGTAGGTCAAATTACTCTTTTATACTCCGGCTGGGGAACTCATTTTATCGATGCCAACAACGATGGACTGCGCGACGTTTTCGTAGCCCAAAGCCACGTGCTCGATACTATTGAAAAGACGAACCCCTACCTGAAATACAAACAGACGCCACTGCTAATGCTCAATACCGGCAAGGGATTTGTAAACGTATCGGCTACGGCTGGCCCAGTTTTTGGTAACTCCCTGGTTGGTCGCGGAGCGGCGTTTGGCGATCTGAACAACGATGGGCAGGTTGACGTTGTTATTGCGACGCTTGATGGCCCTCCCGTGGTGCTGCGCAACAATGGCACAAAGAATCACTGGTTGGGTTTGTCTCTCGTGGGAACCAAATCGAATCGTAATGGGATTGGCGCGCGCCTAACAGTTACCGATAGTGCCGGGAAGAAACAAGTCTTCGATGCGAATACTTCCGGCAGTTATCTCTCTTCGAATGATCCGCGCATCATGGTTGGCCTGGGGACAGCCTCCGGCGTGCGAAAAGTAGAAATAAACTGGCCAAGCGGAAACGTTCAAGTTGTTACTGAGCCGCAGTTTGATCGCTACCTTGTCATTAACGAGCAGAATGCCAGGTGAAAAGCTGTTAGCCAGATTGCTTCCGCTACACGCCCTGCGCGTCGATTAAATATCTGTGTCAATGCCAAAAAAATGTTGACAGGCCCCGTAAACTGTATTAAATACTTCGTTCGTTTAGACAACAAACTGTCGAACAGTTTTTCATTCGTGCTTTTTATTTTCTTCTAGCAGCGTTTTTTATTCGGAACCGCAGTCACCACTGAGCCAAAGGCGCGGCAACAACGCCTTGGCCCAATATCTGAGCAGGAACGTAAAAGAGAGCCACTTTTGCCTGGAAACAGGTATGAGTGCTCCTTCATCTTCTTGACGGCACACGAGGACCAAACCATGACAAAGCCACGACACGCGGCGCGATTCGTATCACTGGGCCTAATGATATTGGCGTTTGGGATATCTGCTATGGCTCAGAGTAACAAAGGCACGGTTCTTGGAACGGTCAAGGATCCAAACGAGGCGTTGGTTACGAATGCCAAGGTGATCGTCCTCAATATAGCAACGGGAGAGAGCCGAGACGCGACCACCGGCGATGATGGAAACTACACCGTTTCCAATCTCGAGCCGGGAAAATATAAGGTGACTGTAGAGGCTCCGGGGTTTCAAACTGTCGTCTTTGAAGAAGTGACCGTTGAGACTAATGCGCGTCTGCCGCTCGACGTGAAGTTCGCAACCATTACGGGCGGAGTGGGAACAGTAACTGTGACGGCTGAGTCTGCGCCGCTTACTGAAAGCGAGACGAGCGTACGCGGCGACGTGGTCACGGGCAAACAAGTCACGGACCTACCGATATCTCAACGCAACTTTACGTTACTCGCAACGCTATCGCCCGGGGTAACTCGTCCCGCCGTGGGCGTGATCGGCGGCGGCGGCAATTTCGAGGCCGGCAGCAGCCCCGTCGGCACCTCCACCGAGTCCACTCGCTTTCGCGAGTCGGGCGGCTCGGTGCTGGTAGTCAATGGCGCGCGCCCAACCAACAATAACTTTACACTCGACGGCACAGATAATAATGAAGGACAGTTTGGCCAGATCGGAATCTATCCGCCGCCAGATGCTATCTCGGAGTTCAAAATTGAGACCAGCGTGGCGCCCGCTGAAGGAGGTCGCGCAGGCGGTGGCATCATCAACACGACTACAAAATCGGGCGGCAACAACGTGCATGGAACGCTCTACGAGTTTTACCAGGGGCGCTTCGCCAGCGCGATAGGCCGGCACGAAAAAACCGTACCCTTACACCTGACGAACCGGAACACGCACCAATTTGGCGGCACTGCCGGCGGCCCGGTCTTCCTGCCGCGCTTCGGCGAGGGCGGTCCATCGATCTGGGACGGGCGTAACCGCACCTTCTGGTTTGTGTACTACGAAGGGCAACGCAACGCTACGCCGTCGACGACCAACGACTTCGGCTTCGTCAGCGTGCCGACGGCCAAAATGCGCGTGGGCGACTTCAGCGAACTGCTCCAGCCTGGCACCAGCAGAACTTTCAACACAGTCGCCGGCCCCAGGGTTGCGCCTATCGGTACTGTATTCTGCGCCACCGGCAATCCAGCTGCGGGCAACGACATTCGCAACTGCGGTCAGGCTCTGTCTCCGGCCGCGCTCAACGTTTTACAGGCGTATCCATTGCCGACGGTCACGAGCAGAATCTTTGATAACTTCGCAACCAATCGCAAAGAGAAGTACAACCGCAACGGTTACGGATTGCGTTTCGATCACAGCATCAGAACCTCCGACTCGATCTTCTTCGCCTACAGTAAAGACAAGAGCTCGCGCGCCAGAGACAACAACTTTCCGATCGGCTCATCACCTACCGGCAAAGATCTGCCGTCGGGTTTTGGCGCCGGTAATGAATTCGGCAACTCGCGTGGTGTTCGCCTTGGCGAAACGCACACCTTCTCGCCCACAGTCATTAATGAACTCCGCGTGGGCGCGACCCAGGTTCAGATTGGCATCTTCAACACTGGCGTAGGTGGCGCGCTCGGCTTCGACCCGCAGATCTCGGCCAGCCTCGGGATTCCCAACGCCAACGTCTGCGGCGAGTGCACTGGCTCGATATTGCTGGGCATTGAGGAGCCGAACCAGCGCGGTCGACAGAATCAGCTTGAGTTTATCGGTGACGGCGGTCCATTCTATTTCAAGTCGAACAACTACAGCCTCGGCGACACTCTGACCTGGGCGCGCGGTGCCAGTACCTTTAAGTTTGGCGGCGACTTGAGGGTCCGCCAAAACAGTAACTTCGACGCGGGCCGCGCCGGCGCCATCAAGGGGCAGTATCAGTATGGTACCGGCGTCGGTGGCTTTCTCTCCGGTAATTACAGCGGTATTAATATCGGACCAAAGGATGCAGGCTCCGGCGCCGCAAACTTTCTGCTAGGCTACCTCCCGGCCTTCGTCAGCCGCGGTACTCCCGGCACGCCGCCCTTCCTTTCAAATAAGGAGATTTCGTTCTTTGGTCAGGACGATTGGAAAGTCAATCAGAGCCTGACGCTTAACCTCGGCATGCGCTGGGATCTTTTCACGCAGCCTACCGAGCGGTTCGACAGCCAGTCCAACTACAACCCGGCCAACGACACGCTGACACGCGCGGGCAAAAGCGCACCGGGTGGGCGCGATCTCGTCAATAGCGATCGAAACAACTTCGGACCTTCCGCCGGCTTTGCGTGGAGCGGCTTGAAGAACGACAAGTCTGTCGTCATCCGCGGCGGTTACGCTATCAAGTATTCTGAGGACACTCCGGGCATTCCGGGTATCCTCCAGGCCAATCCGCCGAGCGGGAACAGCTACGGGTGCAGCCTGACGCAATATGGCACGCCGGCCTGCCCGCAACTCCCAGCCACCTTTAGTCTCGACACTGGCATTCCGTTCCCGGTAGTGAACAATAGCATTGCACCGGGCGCTACCTTTGCGGCGCCGGTAGGCTCGAACCTCGTTTACGTGAATCCGAACATCCACAATGAGATGTTCCATCAGTACAACCTGACAGCGCAGTGGGAATTCCGACCGAGTTGGCTCGCTGAAGTAGGCTATGTCGGCAGCCGCGGTCGAAACCTGCTCGTGGTAAGAAACATCGGCAACTCCAACAGCAACTTTCCCGGCTCACGCCAGGTGACGACGCATAGCATCGTGCAGACCGTCGAGTACACCGGTAAGTCCTGGTACGACAGCTTCCAATCAAAACTCGAGCGGCGCTTCACTAAGGGGCTGTCGCTCATTTCCACCTACGTCTGGTCGCACGCTCTCGACAACTCGCCGGGGAACTTCTGTACCAGCGGTAGCGGCCCGGGTAGTTGCGGCTTCTCGAACCCGCTGCGTCCCGAGCTTGATAAGGCCAGTTCCGACTTCGACGTGCGTCACCGCTTCAGCTTCGCGGGAGTGTGGGACTTGCCGTTTGGCAAAGGCCGCGAATATGCCGGCAATGCCTCGCGCGGCGTTGACCTTTTGATCGGCGGCTGGCAGTTGAATACAAACATTAACATTCAAAGTGGTCCACCCTTCTCCGTACTGGCTAACGGCGAGCGTGTAGACATTATTGGTAGCGCTGCTGCGTGTACAACGGGCACAGCCAAGACTTTCCAGGGCCTGATCTTATGTCCGGCCAGCACTCCGGTATTTGCCACCGATCCAGGCGGACCCAAGTTTGGTAACCTTGGTCGCAATGTATTCCGTGGTGCGCGACAGGAGTTCGTGGATGCTTCGCTCTTCAAGAACGTTCATGTTACTGAAGGGATCAGTGCTCAACTCCGCGTGCAGGCTTACAACTTATTCAATCACGTGAACGGCTTCCGGCCGGTGAACGACTTGAACAGCGGTAGTTTCGGTATCGACACCGCCGAGCAGCGTCGTCGCCAGCTCGAATTCGGGTTCAGGCTAATCTTCTAAAGGAGCACCGAGTTTAGTCTCCTCAGGCCAAACTGTGGCGGGCGTCCTATCTGCGGATGCTCGCCACTTTGATTGTTTATTTTCACGGTTTTGTTTGCTGCCTGGCCCCCTGGAACTTGCTATTGAAAGAAGCTAATTTGTTAGCCGGTTCACTCCGCTCCTTTCTAAACAGATTCTCGAGTGCGCGTAAGCTAAGTCGCGCAAACCTGGCTTGTCGGAAATTTGTGATGAGCGCCAGCGTACTAAACTTAACTCCGGTCAGGATGGTTGTCGGGCTTATCTTTGCCTTCACGCTGAGTGTTGTCGCTTGCGTGGATCCAGCGTGCGGGCAGACTAGCTCTGTGCCTGCGGCGCAGGTGGCCGAGATGGTTGCGCACGTGAGAGTGGCGGCGCCGAGCGATGTGGCAGCGCTGAATGCGGTCCCGCTGGGACAGAGACTTCTTATCGAGCAGCGTTATAGCGAGGCCTACGAATTGTTTAGCGCCTTGCTTGAAAAGTTGCCACGCGAACCCGCTGTTCTCTATGGCGCGGCATTAGCGACGTTCAACCTGGGTCGTCCCGCGGAAGCAGAGCCACTTGCTCGGGCGGCAGCCGAAATCTATCTCGCTGGAGTTGCTGACAGGGCCGTCGCAAAACCTGTGGCGCTGGATCAACGACTGCGCGGCGCCGATGCGCTTGTTTTGCTCGCGGTAATCCTGGGAGTGCGCGGAGCTGACACCGAAGCCTTGAAAAGCGTCGAGCGTGCTGTCGCGCTTGCGCCTGAACGCTTCGATGCGCAGTTTACCCTGGGGCGCGCGCTTTATAGCGTGGGTGATTCTGCCGCTGCCGTAAAAGCTTTCCGCGCTGCACTAGCGCTCAAGCCGGACGATGCCAGGGCACAGTTTTTTCTGGCGACCGCACTCGAGGGTGCGGGCGATTCAGACGCGGCGCTTGGCGCTTACCGCGATCTCGTGAGGAGACAACCGCAGGCTGCACAGGGGCACCTCGGTTTGGGCGTTCTTATGATCAAGCGTGGCGGAGTAGAGGTTGAAAAAGGAATTCAGGAACTGAAGATCGCCGTCCGTATCGATCCCACTCTCTATGAAGCCCAAGTAACCCTGGGTCGCGCACTGCTGGTGCGGAAACTCCCCGAAGAATCGATAGAACACTTACGGCGTGCGGCTGAATTGGCACCCACTAATCCCGAGCCTCATTACCAACTGGCGCTGGCTTACCGGCGACTGGGGCTAAACGACAAAGCAGTTGAAGAAACAGCTATCGTCAAACGAATTCACGAGTCGCGCCGCGGAGAAGGTGCGCAGAACGGCAGCACGAAGAGACCGGACCAGTGATGAGAATTTCACCTGAGGCAAACCGCGCTCTAAGGGGCCCGTACGCATGTCGGTTATGCCGCATGTGGCTGCTCTCAGTGTTGTTTGTGTCGGCGGTCAGTGGGCCGTCGAACGTGGCAGTTTCGGCGACCAATGGCCAGGTTCAAAAATCCACGTCGCAGGCCGGCAATTCGGCGCCGGTTCGCGACGCAGCGGCGCTTCTGGAAGCCGGACGGCTTGAAGAAGCTGAAGCTGTTGCGCGCCGGGCGGTGGCCGCACAACCTCGTAATACGGCAGCGCGTTCAGTGCTGGGCGCCATTCTCGACCAACGCGGGCTGGCCAAAGAAGCGGAAAACGAATATCTCGAAGCATTGCGACTCGACCCAAACTCAACTGTCGCACTCACCAATCTCGGCGTACTTCTCGTGCGCACAGGTAGAGGCGATGAGGCGGTCACCACTTTCGAGCGAGTGTTGCGTTTAGCGCCTGACCACGTACAGGCGACGTTCAATCTCGGTGCGCTCTACGCCGCTCGAAAAGAATATGGCCGCGCGATTCCGCTGCTGGAACGCGCGGCAGGCGTGGGTAAGGAGTTGGCTCGGTCAAACGACGTTGCTCTGCTGGTAACGCTTGCGAATGCTTACGCGCACGTCAATCGCAGCAAGGATGCCGCGAAACTGTTCGATGTGGTTGAGAATCGCGCGGGCGCTGATCCCCGTGTCCTATTCACGCTGGGTCTCAGCGTTGCCGATGCTGGAGACTACGATCGCGCCGCGAAGCTATTTAGCCGAACCAACACTTTGCGGCCCGACACTTATGAGGTGCTCTATAATCTTGGAAAAGGCTTATACAATCTCAACCGCATGGATGAAGCTCGCACTATCTTGCAGCGCGCGGCAACGCTCGCGCCCGAGCAGCCGGAAGTTTTTTACCGGCTTGGTCTGATTGCTTCCGCGCGAGGTGAAAGCGAAAACGCGCTCGGTCTTATGCAACATGCGGTGAAACTCCGGCCTGTTTACCCCGAAGCTTACTTTATGATGGCCGAGGAACTGGTTAAGAACGAACGAATCAGTCGCGCGATCCCCTTCTACGAACAGGCTGCGGCGGAGGCGCCCACAGAAGCGATCTATCAAATCCGGCTCGGTGTGGCCCATTTTCGCAGTCGCGCTTATGCGAAAGCAGAGGAGACCTTTCGCGCCGCGCTCGCGCGTTTTCCGGATAGTCCGCTGCTCTATTATTTGATTGGCTACACAGCTCGCGCGGAAGGCTTGTATGACGATGCGGTCAAGGCCTTCGCACGCTCGCTCGAATTGCAGCCAAACAACGCCGCGGCACTCTCGAATCTTGGCTTCATCGCGGCTGAGCGGGGGCAGGTTGTGGAAGCGGAAAGCCTTTTGCGCCGCGCCATCGGCCTGGAGCCGGACAACTATCCGGCCCATTACGATCTAGGGCGTCTGCTCGTGCGCCTCAGGCGTTACAGCGAAGCGCTTCCGATTCTCGAACGTGGCGTCACCATGGGCAACAACGATCCCGGCGTTCACTATCAACTCTTCATCACTTACACGCGCTTGAAACGCAAGGATGATGCGGACCGCGAGCTGACTCAATTCAAAACCCTGGAAGAGGCGCGCAAGCGACTCGAGAGCGGCATGAGTGAGAAGGACGAACTACCACCACCTAAAGTTAGTGTTGGCTCGCCGAAAGCTGTTAAAGAAGAAAGGCCAAAGCTCGAAAGGTAGAGTCGGCGCGTCCAGTGCCAATAACTTTGAGAGCGGTAGTGGCGCGGGGAAAAGCCGGCATGCCGGCATTTGGCAAGAAGCTGACTAGATCCGAAATCAATTTGCTGGTGGATCGAATCCGCAGTTTCCGGAAGTCAGAAAGGAAGAGCTAACCGCAAAGTGCGCAAAGCCAAGTCGCAAAGCACCGCTAAGTGCGAACCCTTTGCGTTCCTTCGCGCATACCTTTCCGCCTTTTGCGGTTCAATCCCCAGACTCGCAGTTTCTTCCTGTATTCTGACGGCGTTCCTGAGCATCTCTGCTTCAGCTCAAACCAATCTTCCATCAGTAACCAAAGTCGAACCGCCGTCCTGGTGGGCGAAACATACGATCAATCCGGTCCGGCTCCTGGTGCGGGGCAGAAATCTTGCGGGGGCGCGAGTCCGTTCGCCTGGTCCTGCTATACATATATCGGACGTCTTCGTTAACAAGAATTCC
>DIYZ01000201.1:26830-38135 GCA_002427845.1 Chloracidobacterium sp. UBA6041
CGATGCGCGGACGCATTTCCAGGGAATCACCTCCGATGATGTGATCTATTTGATCATGCCCGATCGCTTTGCGGATGGTGATCTTGTAAACGATACTCCGGCCGACGCGCCCGCCGCCGCTAATGACCGCAAGAACCCACGTGCTTACCATGGCGGCGATCTGCGGGGAATCATCAATCATCTCCCCTACCTCAAAGATCTTGGTGTAACAGCTCTGTGGCTCACTCCCTGGTACGATAATTGGAATGGAGTGAACACCTGTGACAAGCCATGGTGCCCAAACACTTACTATCACGGGTATCACACGATTGATTACTACGGAGTTGAGGATCGCTTTGGCGATATGGCCGCGCTTCGCGAGTTAGTGGAGAAGGCCCACGGGTTGGGGTTGAAGGTTATTCAGGATCAGGTGGCAAACCATGTAGGCTCGCGACATCCCTGGACCACAGATCCACCGCTCGGCGATTGGTTTCACGGCACCCTCGCGCAGCATGCACTCAACAAATTCCGAAATAGTGTCCTGCTTTCTCCTCACTCCAATCCCGAAGAATTTCGTAATACGCTCGATGGGTGGTTCAGCGATGACTTGCCCGACATGAATCAAGAAGAGCCCGAAGTCGCGCGCTATGAAATACAGAACGCGCTCTGGTGGATCGGGGAAACGGGGATCGATGGAATTCGTCAGGATACGATTCAATACATGCCGCGGGCGTTCATTCGCGATCTCTCTAATGCTTTACACCGCCAATATTCGAAGATGTGGATGGTTGGAGAAGTATTCGAGCGCGATGCGGCGCAAACGGCTTTTTTCATAGGCGGCCATACCGGTTGGGACGGCGTTGATACAAATCTCGATTCGGTTTTCGACTTTCCGTTGTGGAACGCTTCGCTGCTGGCATTTACAAACAAAGGGCCAATGCGAGCGCTTCGTGATCAGTTAAAGTATGATGCGATTTATCCCGCTCCGCTGAAAATCACTACACTCACAAACAATCACGACACGGAGCGCTTTATGTCGCTCGATGGCGCGACTCTTGAAGGCGCAATGATGCATACGGCATTCATGCTGAGTGTCCGGGGAATTCCGCAGCTTTACTATGGTGAGGAGATCGCCATGGAAGGCAAGGGGGATCCTGACAATCGACGGGACTTCCCGGGCGGATTCCCAGGCGATGCCCACAACGCTTTCGAAGCCGCGGGTCGAAAACCAAGAGAGCAACGCATGTACGATTGGACGCGCGCCTGGCTACGTTTGCGAGCGGACCATTCAGCGATCAGGCGTGGCCGCTTGATCGATCTCATCTACGACGACGATGTTTACGTCTTTGCGCGGCAGGATCAGCATGAAACGGTAATCATCGCAATTAACCGTGCGGAGAAGGAGAAGAAAATAGCCATGCCGGCAGGCGCCATTGGCTTAAGAGACGGAGCTGAGCTGACGTCTTTGATTGGAACGGCGGGCAGCAGTCGCGTCGCGAACCACTTGGCTACGCTAACCGTTCCCCCGAGAACTGCCGTGGCTTACAAAGCTCGCTGAACCAGGAATTCGAGTTCGTTTAGAGAGCGCACTGGCGGGCGGACAAGTCCGCTATCCAAACGGAAGATAAAATGAAATGGATCACATCGTTCCCAGTCAGGCGATGGCAGACAAGTCCGCTATCTAAACAGCGAGAGGCTTAATTTGGACAATTAAAGATGAATTTCCCAAGATCCAGCGGCATCCTGCTTCATCCGACCTCGCTCCCTGGCCCATTCGGCATCGGCGATCTCGGGCCGGAAGCGTATGCGTTTGCTGACTTCCTGCGCCACAGCGGTCAAAGTCTTTGGCAAGTTTTGCCGCTAGGTCCCACTGGTTATGGCGATTCACCTTATGCCTGCTACTCGGCTTTCGCGGGTAACACTTTGCTCATCAGCCCCGAGCAGTTGCTCACTGAAGGATTACTCTCGCGGTCTGACTTGCCGTCCGCGACTTCACTGCCGAGCGAGCGTGTGGACTTTGCAAACGTTCACGCGCTCAAAGAGGACCTTCTGAGGAAAGCTTATGAGCGTTACAAGCGGACTACTGACACTATTCTCCGGAGTGCTTTTGAAACCTTCGCTCAGCAATATGCGGACTGGCTCGAAGACTATGCTTTGTTTCGCGCGCTGAAAGATGCCCACGGTGGAATTGCCTGGAATGAGTGGGAGCCGGCATTGGTACGCCGCACTCCCGCG
Organism: Chloracidobacterium sp. UBA6041; assembly: GCA_002427845.1. Lineage (GTDB taxonomy): Bacteria > Acidobacteriota > Blastocatellia > Pyrinomonadales > Pyrinomonadaceae > PSRF01. Next base: position 29,045 of record DIYZ01000201.1, read on the forward strand.
GCGCTGACCCGCGCTCGCGAGCAGCTTCGGAACCAGGTTGAAGCGCAGATGTTTTATCAGTTCCTGTTTTTCCGCCAGTGGTTCGCACTCAAGAATTACTGCAACGAGCACGGCATCCAGTTGGTTGGAGACCTGCCTATTTTCGTGGCCCACGATTCGGCGGACGTCTGGACCAATCCCGAGGAGTTTAAGTTAGACAAAAACGGGACTCCGCTTGTCGTCGCCGGCGTTCCCCCTGACTACTTCAGCACGACCGGCCAGCTTTGGGGCAATCCTTTGTACAACTGGGATCGAATGCTCGATGAAGGCTTCAAGTGGTGGATTGAGCGAGTGCGAGCCACGCTAAATGTTGTTGACATTGTGCGTGTCGATCACTTTCGCGGCTTTGCGGCCTGTTGGGAAATTCCTGGTGGTGATAAGACCGCGGAGCGCGGCGAGTGGGTAGAGGCGCCGGGACGAGAGCTATTTACCGCGATCCGGAAAGCGCTTGGCGAGTTGCCCATTGTCGCCGAAGACCTGGGCGTGATTACGCCCGACGTGGTCGCCCTGCGCGATGACTTCGGTTTTCCCGGCATGCGAATTTTGCAGTTTGGCTTTGGCAGCGATCCAAAGAACATCGATCTTCCGCACAATTACGCGCCGAACGTGGTTGCCTACACAGGCACTCACGACAACGATACCACTGTCGGATGGTTTCGCAGCGTGGCTGGTGAAGGCTCGACGAGAACAGCAAAACAGATCGAGCGCGAGCGAACCTATTGTCTGAACTATCTGAACACCGACGGCAAAAAAATTCACTGGGACTTCATTCGCGCCGTGCTGGCTTCAGTCGCCAATACCGCGATTGTTCCTTTGCAGGATGTGCTGGGACTGGGAACAGAGGCGCGTATGAACCTGCCCAACAGTACTGAAGGGAATTGGTCATGGCGAGTTAAGCCGGGCGCGCTGACGGCCGAGACCGCCGCGCGTTTAAGAGAACTGACCGAGTTGTATGGCCGAGTTGACGAAATTCCAGACAAGCAGGCTTCCGTTTAGACGGCGGACATGTCTGCCGGCGCGGGCGCACAAGTGCGCCTTCTAAACGGTCAATACAAGTTTTGGAGGGCAAACGCAAGAACAAACGATATGCGAATCCTGAAGATGAACCGGCTGATCTGGCTTCCTTTGATTGTTTTCGCTGCGGCGATTGGCAGTGCGGCTCAGAATGCGCCCGAGGTTTTTAAAGTTGACCCGCCAAGCTGGTGGACCAGAAGTTCGCTTAATCCGGTGCGGCTGATGATTCGCGGAAAAAATCTCTCCGGCGCACGTGTACAGGCACTCACTCGTGGTTTTAGAGTGGTGGGTATTCCAAAAGTGAATGAGCGAGGCACCTACATTCTCGTGGACGTGGCCATCGCTCCCATTGCCCAACCGGGCGCCGCTCGGTTACGAATCACGACGGCAAACGGCATTGCTCGGACGTCATTTGAGATTCTCGCACCTCTGGGACGCAACGGTCGTTTCCAGGGTTTCTCGCCCGCCGACGTAATGTATTTGATCATGATCGACCGCTTCAGCGACGGCGATCCCACAAACAACGACCCGCCGCAATCGCGTGGCATCTACGATCGCAAGAACAAGTTCTATTATCACGGCGGCGATCTCCAGGGTGTGATCGATCGCCTGCCTTACCTGAATGACCTTGGTGTCACGGCCGTCTGGCTCACTCCCTGGTACGACAACTACGATCATCCGAATCAGATAGAGCTGAAGGAAGATAAACCAAGCACCGGCTTTCATGGCTATAACCCGCAGGACTTTTATGCGGTCGAGGAACATTTTGGCTCGTTTGCGAAGTTGCGCGAGTTGGTCGATGCCGCACATCGCTCCGGCATCAAGATCATTCAGGACGAAGTCGTGAACCATACCGGCCCCTATCATCCCTGGGTTGATGATCCGCCGACGCCGACGTGGTTCAACGGTACGAAAGCCAATCATCTGAAGAACGTGTTTCAAACGTGGGTGCTCCACGATCCGCGCCCGGTCGAGGAGTTGAAACGCGAAACCATGGAGGGCTGGTTCCTCGACTTCCTTCCCGATCTCAACCAGAAAGACCCGGAAGTCGCCCGTTATCTAATTCAGAACACGCTGTGGTGGATTGGCACTACCGGGCTCGACGGCATCCGCATGGACACGTGGCAGTATGTGCCAAACACGTTCTGGCACGATTGGACGTCCGCACTAAAACGCGAATTTCCGAAGTTCACAGTCGTGGGCGAAGTGAAGGATGGCGATGTTGTGCACACCTCTTATTTTCAAGGAGGGCGCGTTCGTGACGGCGCCGACTCGGGCCTCGATTCATTACTCGACTTCCCGCTCTTCTATGCCGTCCGCCACGCGTTTGCTGAAGGGCATCGCCTTGATGAAGTCCCGAAGACGCTGGCGAAGGATTATCTCTATAACAACGCGGAGATTCTGGTAACGCTACTTGGCGGTCACGACGACGGCCGCTTCATGAGTGAGAAAGGCGCGACGCTCGCCGGGCTGAAGTTGGCGAACGCGTTTGTGCTAACTACGCGCGGTGTGCCCCAGCTTTACTACGGCGACGAGATAGCGATGACTGGCGCCGACGAGCCTACGACGCGCGGCGATTTTCCCGGCGGGTTTCCGGGGGACAAGCGCAACGCTTTTTCGCCAACGGGGCGCACTAGAGAAGAACAGGATTTGTTCGAATACATTCGCAAGCTAACGCGTTTGCATACTCAACTTGAACCACTTAAGAGCGGCGCGCTCATAAACCTTTACTCTTCCGATCAGCAGTATGCGTATGCGCGGACGACGAAAGACGCGGCTGTAGTGGTCGCTATCAATAATGACAACAAGCCGATAACGATCGCTTTTGAGGTAGGCGGAGCTCGGTTAGTGAATGGAACGCGGCTGGCCGACCGCTTGGGGTCAAGCAAAGATGTTCGGGTGGAAAACGGAAAACTAAACGTAGCGCTGCCTTCGCGTTCGGCGGCCATATTTGTGCCGAGATAATTTTGATTCGTTTAGAGGGCGCACTTGTGCGCCTCGCAGAAATGCCGAGTTCGTTTAGAGGCGCACTTGGGCGCCTCTCCTGGGATGCCGGACAAGTCCGGCATCTAAACTGATGAATTCTCTTTATGGGATTCACTAGTAAACCATTCTCCGAGCAGGTCGCAATCGTCACCGGAGGTGGCACTGGCATTGGGCGCGCTTTTGCGGAGGCGCTCGCGGCTGCTGGTGCGAAAGTCATTATTGCCTCGCGTCGCGAAGAAGTTTTGCGCCGCGCGGCGGCTGAGATGAACACCGCGCTCAATGCGGAACGCGTCTTTCCTTATCTTTTTGATATTCGGGATCGCGCGAAGATCGAAGAGCTGGTCAGTGATGTATTTGAACGATGGCAGAGCATTGACTTGCTAATTAATAACGCCGGCCTTGCGGTGCCTGAGACAGTCGATGCCATCACCGAAGACGGCTGGGACAAGGTGATGGACACTAATCTGCGCGGCGTCATGCAACTGGTTCGGGCCGTGCTGCCGCACATGCGCGCAAACGATTTCGGCGACATCGTTAACGTTTCCTCCCAGGCGGGCAAGCATGGTTACGCCGACGTGCCTTCTTACTGCGCGTCGAAGTTTGGACTGCTGGGTTATGCAGAAGCCTTGCGCGATGACGTGCGCAAGACGGGCGCGAATATCCGCATCTTCAATTTTTGTCCCGGACTGGTTGAGGTGGAAAACATCCGACCAGATCAGATACCGCGCGAAGGCTTCATCCATGTGAGCAACATGGCGCGCACGTTGATGTATGCGCTGTCACTCGATCGGAATGTGGTGCTGGAAGACATTAGTCTCTACGCCAAATAGAGGATGGACGACAGACCAAAAGAGAGCGAGGCGCTGCTTCCGGCTATGCCGCCTGATGTGCGGAAGGCCTACGACCTTCCGGGACTCGGACACACAATTCTGGGGCTGCGCCCCACCTAATCAGTTGTGAGTTAGAGGGGCATAGCCCCGAACGGTCGTAGGCTTACTTTCGGAAGGTCAGAGACCTTCGCACATCAGACGGCACAGCCGAAACGAATACTGCTGACTTGAGGCGTTTCACGGAGGACTACAAATGCAAAAACCACGCTTGAGCTTCCGGCAGATCTGGAACATGAGCTTTGGGTTTATGGGCATCCAGTTTGGCTGGGGTCTGCAGCTTGCCAACATGAGCGGCATCTACACATACCTGGGCGCCAGTCCGGATGCTGTGCCGCTCCTATGGCTCGCGGGACCGATGACGGGGTTACTGGTGCAACCCATCATCGGCTCAATGAGTGACCGAACGTGGAACAGGCTGGGACGTCGTCGACCTTACTTCCTCGTCGGCGCAATCCTCGCCAGCGTTGCGCTGTTCTTCATGCCGGATTCTTCTGCGCTCTGGATGGCCGCCGGACTGCTCTGGATTCTAGATGCCAGCATCAATGTCAGTATGGAGCCATTCCGCGCCTTCGTTGCCGACAAACTGAACGTCGATCAACGAACCGCCGGCTTCGTAATGCAAAGTTTCTTCATCGGCATCGGCGCTTCGCTCGCGAACGCGCTGCCCTGGCTGTTTCGGCAATATGGCGTGACCGGTACAACCTCGAGCGGCATCCCCCTGACAGTTCAGTATTCCTTCAAGATCGGCGCGGTTGTCTTTCTGCTCGCCGTGCTGTGGACAGTCTTCACAACCAAGGAGTACCCGCCCGAAAACATGGAAGAGTTTGCGCGCATGCGTCGGCAGACTTACGGCAGCGCTACCGGTCTCGCGAAAATATTCCGAATCATAGCCGAGCTGCTGCGAGAGATTTCCAGCGCCTTCGCTAATATGCCGAAGACGATGAAGCAACTCGCCATTGTTCAGATTTTTACCTGGCTGGGACTGTTCTGCATGTGGATGTTCTTTGGCCTAACCACCTCCTACCATGTCTTTGGCGCCGCTAATGCTGCCGACCCGCGCTTTGCGCTGGGGCAGGAATGGGGCGGCAATGCCTTTGCCATTTATTCGATAGTTTGCTTCGCCATCGCCTTTCTGCTCCCGAAATTAGCGGCGGCTACGAGCCGCAAGACAGTGCACGCAATCTCGCTTATCTGCGGCGGTTTGGGTTTGCTGTCGGTTTACTTCATTCAGGACAAATGGGTGCTGCTCGTCACGATGGTTGGTGTCGGCATTGCCTGGGCTTCAATCCTTTCGATGCCTTACGCCATTCTGTCAGGCGCGCTGCCTGCGGCTCGGATGGGCGTCTACATGGGCATCTTCAACTTTTTCATCGTTATTCCCGAGATCATCGCCTCCCTCTTTTTTGGACGCGTGATCCGCGCCATCTTTGGTGAGAACAGCACGCTCGCACCGCTTTACGTGGTGATGGCGGGCGGGGTGTTTATGCTGATCGCCGCGGTGCTGGTAACTCTGGTGAGTGATGTTGCCGATCGCAGCGTACGGGAAGAGGCGGTAATTGAAGCCGACAAGCATGAGTTGTTTACCGTGCCGGAGTCGGTGCAGCCGGTGCCGAGCACCGGGTTGATCGATGAAGAGTGATGTCCAGGGTTAACAGCGGCTTCGCCGCCAACCCTGCGGAAAGGGTTGGGCTTTGAGCCCCGCTAGAGGCGTTATGTTTATAGCTTGGACGCTTTGCCATCCTCAAGCTCTGTAGGAGCGCAATGTATCGGGTCAAAACCAATATTTCGCTCCTAACGGAGCTCTTGATTAGGATTAGAGCGGCGTCTATAGACATGTCGCTCCTAACGGAGCGAAAACCGGGCACTTTCCGCAAGTGGCCGAGCTGCGAATGCCACTCCGCCTACCGGAACACGCACAAAAAGGAATCTATCAATGACCCTGTTAAAAAGGATGAGTCAATCACTTAAGACTCTTCTGCTTATCACAGTCCTCCTCGCGGTGTGTTCTTACGGAAGTACGGCCCAGCAACCGTCGCGCGACATATCGAGACAGCAGGCTCGCCCGACACGTGACTGGGTGCGCGATGGAGTGATTTACGAAATCTATCCGCGCACGTTTTCGCCGCAGGGAAATTTCAATGGCATCACGGCGCGGCTTGATGATCTTAAGGATCTCGGCGTGAATATTCTCTGGCTGATGCCGATTCATCCTATCGGTCAGGAGAAGAAGAAGGGAACCATCGGCAGTCCGTATGCCGTGCGCGACTATTACGGGATCAACCCGGACTATGGAACTAAAGAAGACTTCAAAAAGTTGATTGCCGAAGCACATCGCCGCGGTATGAAAGTAATCATCGACATCGTTGCCAACCATACTTCCTGGGACAGCGTCATGATGAAGTGGCCGGATTTCTACGAACACGACGCCAGCGGCCGCATCACCTACCCGCATGATTGGAGCGATGTTGCGGAACTGAATTACGAAAACCCGCGGCTGCGTGCCTACATGGTCGACATGTTGAAGTACTGGATACGCGATTTTGGCCTCGATGGTTTTCGCTGCGACGTTGCGGAAGAAGTACCAACCGATTTTTGGGAGACAGCACGTGCCGAGTTGGACAAGATTAAACCCGATATCGTGATGCTTGCAGAGGGCCATAAACCGGAACTGCTGGTCAGAGCTTTTGATTTTGATTACTCATGGCCGCTTCATAGCGCCTTGACCGACGTTTTGCAGGGTCGCGGCCGCGCTTCCGATTTAAGTTCAGAGTGGGACAAGGAATTCCGGGAGTGGCCGCGTGGCGCGCTGCACATGCGTTTCTCCGACAATCATGACGAGCGCCGGGCCATCGCGCGTTTTGGCGAACCGGCTGCGCTGGCTGCGTCGGCATTGATGTTCACTCTCGATGGGGTGCCCTTGTTGTATAACGGAATGGAAGTCGGCGACACAACTGAATCGGGTGCGCCGGCGCTGTTCGAAAAGTTGCCCATCTTTTGGCCTATCGCCGAAAGGCGTCCCGAGTTTCCGCGATTCTATAAACAAATAATGGCGCTGCGTCGCTCGAGCAATGCGCTACGACGCGGCTCGCTCGGGTGGCTCCGGAATTCCGACGAGTCGCGCGTGTTAACTTTTGCACGTCGCGCTGAAGATGAAGAAGTGCTGGTGGGCATCAATCTTTCCAATCGCCCGTTCTTTGGATCAGTTGAAATCACGGGCGGGATGGGCTTTGTGGATGTAACGCCGGATGTTGGCCCACCGTTGCCACCAGATGCTCCGGCGCCAGAGCAGTCGGCCAGGAAGCGAAAGGTCGGCTTGCCTGTGTTAGCGCTCGATGCCTGGGGGTATCGTATCTATCGGCGTCCGTTGAAGTGAAAGTCTGTCCGCCTTCGCCTTCGACGCCCGTTTAGAGAGCGGACTTATCCGCCATCCCGGCGGCCAAAGAACATTTGAGATTGATGCATTCGCCCACGGGCGCACAAGTGCGCTCTCTAAAACAGCAATGGTTTTATTCAGGGCTTCATTCTGAGTCAGGCAGCCTTTCGATAACGCTGACTAACAACTCCATGGCGCTTTCTGTATGGTAGTAAACCTATCCTCTGCATCGCCCGGGGTATTTCCGAGTTACGCATAAACCAAGTCCAGACATTTTCGGTTCGAGAGTTCTCTGCGCTCAGGAGAATTATTCCCACGTTGATTCCAATCACATCGCCGTCAACCCAACCGGTATTTGGATTGAATGCGTCAACGAATCCATACTTACCAGAGATCCGTTCGCCATACTTTTCGTGCATGGCGCGCAAGGCCGCAACAGAGATTTCCGGAGTGAACATCAGCGAGCCGCCCGCGGCGGACGGTACCACGGTGCCGTCGATGTCCGGATCGCGCGGCGGTCCGCCCCAGGCGAGATAACCCTTAGCGCTGTCGGAAGCGGTGATGCCCCACACGTTTGGTCCAAAAGCCGGAAACTCGTGGGCTAAGTTTATGCAGAAAGCGCGATGCGCGAGAGTGGCTTGAATGGAATTCTGAAAATAGTCGATACGAGCGCCGTTGTTTTCTCGCCGATTGCGATAGTCGATCCAGGCGTGCGCATATTGATGCATGAAGAGAGGCACGCCGATGGTTGTGAAATACGCATAGCCTTCATAGCGATAGCGATCACGCCACAAAGCGTACCAGGACGCGGGCGAAATAGGATGCGTCGGCGATCCAATTGCCAGCAAATAAAGAATGGTGTCTTCGCTATAGGTGTCCCAACGAGGTTTTAGAAACCCTGTCTCTGATTTCCAGCCGTGCGACAGAAGTCGCGGATGACCATTTAGCATCCAGCGAAAATCGACGCGTTCGTAAATCTTCGTGCTGAGAATGACTGTCTCTTTATCGTCCTGAAAATACTGCCGGACGGTTAACACGCCGGCCAGCAGGAGCGCCGTATCAATCGAGGAGACTTCACTCTGCCATCGTCTTTCGCCCGACTTCGCGTCCAACCAATGATAGAACCACCCATGCTCCTGGAAGGCCCTATTCGCAAAGAACCGCAGCGTATTGCGGGTGCGTTCACGCGCTTGATTTCGATCGATCCAGCCGCGTTCGGCTGCGATACAAAGCGCCGTCAAACCAAAACCGGTCGCGGCGATGCTCGCAACGTTTTGATGATTCTCATCGAGAGGAGAACCATTCATGCGGGCACGATCAGGTACCAAACCTGTGAGCGGATCAGCCTGCTCCCAAAAATAATTGAAGGAGCGGTGCTGGAGGTCTTCAAGGAAGGCCTGATCGTCAAGGGAAAGCGCCTGCGGAAAGTGTCGCGCGAAGGCAGACGATTGTTTTGTGAAAGAGTTCTGGCGAGGCGCTGCAGGTATGACCGCTGCGATTGTCAGCGCCAAGCTTAGCAGGATTCGAGAAAACGTAACCCAAGGATCTGCAAGTCGAAGTCTCTCACCAGCCTGCGAAGCAGGCGAAAGCATAAAGCCCAGGGCAAGCGAAGCGCGGCCCTGGGTCACAGTGGCAAAAAGATTCCGAGCCCGCTTTAGCGGGCGACAGACCGTTTGCATCATGCAAATCTATCGCCCGCTAAAGCGGGCTTCTAATAGATCACTACAATTTACCCAGGGTGCCGCTTCGCTGCATGCACCCCAGCGGGGCTGCCCCGCTGGGGACCCCG
>DIYZ01000201.1:38214-48672 GCA_002427845.1 Chloracidobacterium sp. UBA6041
CCAGCGGGGCTGCCCCGCTGGGGACCCCGCGCACCCTGGGCTATATTCTTCCGCCTGCTGCGCAGGCTCGTTGAAGCCAAAAGTCATTGGAAACTAATTTGAAGAAACAATTCTTAGCTAGTAAGGATTACTTCCAACTTCAAAGCTCTTCTCGATGACATCTTCAGAACTAGAACCAACCATAACTTGGAACTCCCCAGGCTCAACCGTAAAGCGCATCTGGCGATCCCAGAACCCGAGTTGTTCCGCAGTGAGCAAAAACTCCACTCGCTTCTTCTCGCCGGGTTGAAGCGTGATCCGCTGAAAGCCTTTAAGCTCTTTAACGGGACGGGTCACGCTCGCGGAAGTGTCGCGAATGTAGAGCTGAACCACTTCGTCGCCCACTCGCTTGCCTGTGTTCTCGACATCAACACTCACGGTTAACTTGCCGTTCAACGGAATACGCTCAGCGCTGAGTTGCAGGTTTGTAATCTTAAACTGCGTATAGCTCAGGCCGTAGCCAAAAGGGAAAAGAGGTGTCCAGGCCACGTCGAGATATTTTGAAGTGTACTTATTATTGGCGTCCGGCGGTCGTCCGGTATTCTTGTGATTGTAGTAAAGCGGTATCTGCCCGACAGAGCGCGGAAAAGTGGCCGGTAACTTTCCGCCAGGATTGACATCACCGAAGAGCACATCGGCAATCGCATTGCCGGCTTGAGTGCCGGCGAACCAGGTTTCCAGGATCGCGGGAGTGTTCTCCGCAAGCCAGTTGATTGTTAGCGGGCGACCATTCATTAGCACAACGATAGTGGGCTTGCCCGTAGCCTGCACGGCTTTCACTAACTCCAACTGGCGGCCCGGCAGATCAAGCGAGCTGCGCGACGCTGCTTCACCGCTCATTTCGGCCGATTCGCCGACCGCGATGACGGTTACATCTGACTCTCTCGCAGCGCGCAACGCTTCTTCAAAACCATCGGGTTTGTCACAACCGATGTCGCATCCTTTCGCGTAGTTGATTCTTGTTTGCGGGACTTTCGACTTGAGGCCCTGGAGCAGCGTGACGGCATCTTCCGCTTTCCCGTCGCCGGTCCATGAGCCGAGCATGTCCTGCCGGCTATCCGCAAGTGGTCCAATCAGCGCAATTGACCGAACATTTTTATCTAACGGCAAAACATCGTGGTCATTCTTTAGGAGCACCATTGAACGCGCGGCAATTTCCCGCGCTGCGGCGACACTTGCACTGTTGAAGATCGCAGTGCGTTCCAGTGCTTCATCTACATACGGCCTATCGAAAAGACCAAGGCGAAACTTGATGCGCAGAATGCGCCGGACAGCTTCATCGATTGTTTGTTGGGAAAGCTTGCGCTCCTTAATGAGTTCGCTTGCGTGCTTGTTGTAAAGCCGGCTAACCATTTCCATATCCACGCCGGCGCTAAGGGCCTCGCGCGCGGCTTCAGCGCCGTCGGCCGCCACGCCGTGTTTGATGAGTTCTTCCACAGATGTGTAGTCGCTGACTACGAAGCCGTCGAACTTCCATTCGCCGCGCAGGACGTCTGTCAGCGTGAATGGATTAGCGGAAGAAGGAACGCCGTTAAGATCATTGAAAGCGCTCATGAACGTGCCCACGCCTGCATCCACTGCCGCCTTGAAGGGAGGAAAATAAACTTCGCGTAAACTTCTTTCCGAAACGTCCGTTGTGTTGTAGTCACGACCGGCTTCAGCCGCACCATAAGCGACCCAGTGCTTGGCACAGGCGACGACCTTATCTTTGGCGCTGAAGTCACTGCCTTGAAATCCGCGAACGCGTGCGCGGGCCATTAGCGACCCGAGATACGGATCTTCGCCCGAGCCCTCAGCAATTCTGCCCCAACGCGGGTCGCGCGCGATATCAACCATCGGCGCGAAAGTCCAGTGGACACCGGCAGCTCTTGCTTCTGCCGCGGCTATGCTGGCGGCGCGTTCTACCGCGGCTGGGTCCCAACTAGCCGCTTCGCCAAGCGGAATCGGAAAGATGGTGCGATAACCGTGAATCACATCGAAGCCAAAAATGAGGGGAATCTTCAGACGGGATTCGGTCACCGCGATTCGCTGGAGTTGATTCGTTCTTTGAGCTCCGCGCACGTTCAGAGTTGAACCCAGAAGACCTTTCTTCACCATCTCGACATGTTCGGGCCGAAAGTTGCCATTCGCTTCTCCGTCGAGCTGTTGTAGTTGGCCAAGTTTCTCCGCGAGCGTCATGCGCGCGAGCAATGCATTGATCCGAGCCTCGACGTTTTCGCGTTTCTGCGAGTGGGAGGAGGGCGGGGACGTTAACGAAAGTATGACTGCGATGGCTAGAGCAAATCCGCCAACCTTTAATCTCGTTGACCTCATATCAGTTCCTTTTAATTTTCTGTCCCGTTGTGGCAGGAATCTGCGCGCGTGTCTGCTTGAACTTCGGGACCCGCGTTGCACAAGAAGTAATTCAACCAGTCCGCGCAGCGGACGAGTGAGAATAGCCCAGCACTTAAGTGCTGGGATGTCAAACGTCGGTTCGCAGTCCGTATAACGGACGGCTGGTTTTTTTTCTCGCTAACATGCCTTCAGTCGCCCGGTTCACGGGCTATGTTTCTGCGCTTTGCGAATCCCAGCACTCAAGTGCTGGGCTATTGTCACTCGTCCGCTGCGCGGACTGGAGGGCCAGAGACACCTTTTTTGTGCAAAGCTCTGCGGACCCATCTTCACACATAGTTTGAGACGCCTGGCTGTAATATACTTTCGTCCTCTTCCAGCCAGCCAGCGTAAACTATGAATCTTTGTGTCACAGCACGAGCTTTTCACCGCCAGTTTATCGTGAGCGCCTTTGCCGCCATTGCTATTGTGATGACCTTCGTGCCCGGCCTCGTTCCCGCCCAAACACCATCGCGTCGCGCGGGGGAGGCGAGTCGGCCGGCTTCTTCCGATGCAGCCATTTCGCAACTAAGTGAAGCCGCGTCGTTACTCCAACAAGGCCGACCTGGTGATGCCGAACCGATTCTTCGACAGGTACTTTTAGCAGCGCCGCGAAATCCTGATGCACATAACTTACTCGGAATAGTTCTGGACCAACGCGGACAATTTAAAGCCGCGGAGCGAGAATATCGGGCAGCGCTTCGCCTCAACCCGAGTTTAATTTCGCCACTCGCGAATCTCGGCGTTTTGCTCGCCCGCACCGGGCGATCGGAGGAGGCAATCCGAGCCTTTGAAACTGTGCTGCAAAAAGTACCAGATCATCCTCAGGCAACACTCAATCTGGGACTACAGTACGTCGCTCGCGCGGATTACGGTCGCGCGGCACCATTGCTCGAGCGCGCCAGCCAACTGGGCCTGGATAGCTACGAAGTTCGTTTCAATCTGGGTCTCAGTCTCTTCAACTTAAAGCGCGTGGACGAAGCGACCAACGCTTTCCAATCAGCATTAACATTTTCATCGAGCGCTGCCGAGCCCTATTACTATCTCGGATTAATCGCATGGGCCAACGGCCGCGAGGATCAAGCGCCGGACTTATGGGACCGCGCGGTGACGCTCCGGGCAAACTTCCCCGAGGCGAACTTTATGCTTGGCGAAGCTTTGAGAAAGAACCAACGAACTCGGGCCTCGATTGATTTCTACAAACGCGCGTTGGAGCAGGATCCTAGCAAGTTTGCCTACTACGCGCGTCTCGGCGGCGTTTACATTGTGTTAGGCCAGGGGGATCAGGCGGCAGCAGTTTTCCACCAGGGTGTGCTGCGGTTTCCCAATCTGCCTGAGGCGCACTACTTCGCCGGAGTGGCCGCGCGCGCCGCTGCTGATTACGCCACCGCGGAAGCCGAGCTGCGAAAGGCGCTGGCGCTCGAACCCGATAATGTGAACGCGTTAGCTCAATTGGGTTTCGTGGTACTCGAGCGCGATCGAACGACGGAAGCAGAAACTATCCTGCGCCGGGCCGTCGCGATAAATGGTAAACATTTCTATGCGAACTACGATTTGGGGCGCTTGCTCGTAAGATCACGTCGTTACGATCAAGCTCTGGCGATTCTTCAACATGCCGCCGCGCTTAAACCGAACAACCCGGGCGTTCATTACCAGCTTTTCATGGCGCTCTCGCGTTTGAAGCGAAAAGATGAAGCGGAGCGCGAGTTGACAGTTTTCAAACAACTGGACGAAGCACGCAAAGCGCGACCGCGAGGTGAAGCAGAGATCGAAGATGAGGACGTACAAAATCCCCCAGCTTCTTCATCGCCTTCCACGCCCCTAAAACCTTCCAAAAACGCTCCTTAAAACAATGCGGATGGGCAACGACATGAGTCACCCATCCGCGAATGCTTCAATGGTTACTCAGAAGTTGAAGCGACCCTGTATCTCCACAACTCTGCCCGAAAGTCCACCAAGCGCTTTCCCAAAGCTAGGGTTAGTTATGTTGGTGCTGTCGGTATTGAACCCGAATGGCTGCAGGTTAAGGAAGTTGAAGACGTTGAAGAAGTTTGCCTTAAGCTCAAAGTTCGCTCCTTCACCGAGGAAGCTCGCCATTCCGAACTTCTTGGCTACGGTCAAATCTATGTCGCGATATTTTGGACCGCGGAAGGAGTTGCGGCCGATGCCTGGCAGAAGCCCGGCCACCTCGGTCCCCGGCGCCCCGGTCGCCCCAATAGTTGAGAAGAATCTGGTCCCCCCACCGGGAAAGTTGCTGCCGGTGATGAAGGCGTTGTTAGAAGTGTCCGTGCCCGCCCCGCCGAAGTAGGCAGTTGGGCGCGCGGGACAGGTGATGGGTCTGTTAGAGCTGGGACAGTTACCGATCACCGGCGTCCAGGGAAAGCCGGTGTGGAAAGTCGCAATAGTGCTAAGTTCCCACCCGCCGAACACCTTGCCCACTACGTCCCGGCGACCTCGTAAGAAGGGCAGCTCCCAGAGGCCTGAAACGACGAGGTTATGTCGCACGTCATAGTCTGAAGGGCCACGCTCCTGGCGTACGTCCAGAGGAAAGGTTGGGTTTGTAGAAGCTGTCGGATTCTCGTTCGAAACAATATCAATGCTCTTGGCCCAGCGATAGTTCGCGCCGAACTGAACGCCTTTGGAAAAACGACGCGAGAGCGACACCAGCATGGCGTTGTAGCTTGCCGTGGTATCAGGTGTCGGAAAGAAGACTCCGCTAGCAAAGAAACTGCCCGGGTCGTTAGGAAGGATGAACCTTTCGTTGACCAGGCGAACAAGTTTGCGACTCGCGCTGCCCTGATAACCCACTGTGGCCATCATTTTGGCCGGCAGGCTGTATTGGCCCTCGAGCGAATACGTATAGACATACGGAGTCGGCACCTTTGCCGGCGCGCCCCAAATCTCTACCTGTTTAGCGCCACCTTCCGTATTGGTTGGAATTCCGGTCGTTGGATTAAAGGTCAGAATCAGCGCAGGATTGGCCGGGTAGCTGAACGGCGTATTGTTCGCTCCGAGCGCGTACAGGATGGTCCCGCCGGCAAACGGACCGGGACCAAACTCATTATTAGTGCCGCAGCAGATCGTATAGCGCGCCATGAACGGCGGATTGCCGCGCGAGTTGGCGAACAACACATCGGGCAGGCGATTGTAGGCGATGCCAAATCCACCACGCACGACCAGCTTGTCTTCAGAAGTAAAGCCCACAAGCTTTCTTGGACTCCAGGCAAAGCCAACGCGGGGCGCGAAGTTGTTGTAATCGGGTGGATATAATTTACTGGGTCTCACGATGCTGGCGCCAGTCAAACCCTGCAGCCCGGGACCAAGCGCGAGATTGCTAAGCTTACCGTCAGCCTCTGTTAGAGGAGAGAAGTACTCCCACCGGAGCCCCAGATTTAGCGTCAGATTCGGCTTATACTTCCAATCATCCTGACCAAAAAACGCGAGTGTATGAGTGCGGAAATGGCGCGTGGTGTCGGGCGGTCCGCCGGTACGGGGATCGGCATCGATCTGATAAAAGAGCGGGGTGCCGTTGGCGAAATTAAATAGTCCGCCAAACGTGTAAAGCGGACGTGCACCACCGAGCAAATCGTTGTTGTCCTGCTCCTTGCGAAGCTCTCCGCCGAAGGCCCAGGCATGATTGCCCATAACTTTTCTGAGTGTATCACGTAACTCGAATGTCTTTTCCGAGAAGACACCGGGGGTAGTCTCGGACCATGGCGGGCCAAATCTGATGCGATCGCCTGGCAGAGTTTCAATTTCGATACGCGGCAGACCGAAGTTCGTGTCTGGTGAAGACTGCAGCTCGTTGAAAGCAAACCGTGTAATGTTGAAGCGCGCTTCGTTGATCGTCGTTGACGAGATAGTGCGCGTGTAGGTGATCATCGCAAACAGATTCTTTGGCGTCGTGCGCACGTCACCCATGGGCCGGCTTCGGCCGGGGATATCACTTTGTAGTCCAGTAAACCGCGAGATGTAGCTGCTAAAAGCAAGTGAGTCCTTATTAGTCAGGTTGAGATCAACGCGCCCGTTATATTGATTTCCGCGACTGGTATCGGGTGCGGCAATCTGCGCGAAGAGAACATCGGGAATATTATCAAACCCTCCCCCTGCCGATCCGACATTCAGGTATTGACCTGTCGCTCCGGCCGGTGAACCGATGTCCAATCCGCCGGAAAGTTGCCGGCAGTTACTTGCATTAAAGCCGGCTGCGGCGCACGTGACAGGAATAACACTAATGATCCGGGGTGCGACTCCCGGCGCGCCAAGGATGCGCGCTGTGATACTGCCGGGACGCACCGCCTGAACCAGGTTTCTGAATTCAGGCGTCTCTACTAATGCGTTGAAGGTCTCACTATTGTTACTGCGCAAGCCTTCGTAGGAAACGAAGAAGAACGCACGGTTCTTGCCGCTGATAACAGAACGGCCGCCTTCGCCGAACCGGGGCAGGTATATGGGACCACCCAGACTGCCGCCGAACTGGTTGTAGTGCAGGTTATTCCGTAATGGCGGAGCATTATTGATTCCGCCATACTTGTTAAAGGCGTTCAAGCCCGGGCTGTTATTTTTCAGAAACAGACTACCGTGGAACTGGTTGGTCCCATTTTGTGAGACTGTCAAAACCTGTGCGCCTGAGTTACGGCCAAACTCAGCGGAGTAGCTGTTCGCTATCACACGCACTTCTTTTACCGATTCCTGATTCGGCGTGATGACAGCCGCGCCGCCCCAAGTCAGACTGTTTACGCTGGTGCCATCGATCTGAAAGTCATTTGCCGAGACGCGCTGGCCATTGGCGGAGATCTGCGGTTGGTTCTCCGTCTGAAAAATCGATCTATTCGATCCGCCCGGTCCTGATTGATTGGGCAGATTCACGGCGCCCCCTCCATCGTCACGCGCGAAGTCGCCAAATACTCCCGGAGTCAAACGTGTTAGCTCGTAAGGATCTCGCCCGAATTGCGGTAGGGTGCGGACCTCCTGAGTTGTAATCGCCTTATCAACATTTGCGTTCTCTGTTTCCAACACGGTCGCCGTTTCCTGAGTCACGGTAACGGTTGCGCTTACGTCACCCGCTTCGAGCGCCACGTCAATACCCTGCACAGCCTCGGCGTTGACCGCAACGTTGTCGAAGACCTTCTGTTTGTATCCGGCTTTTTCCACCGTGAGCTTGTACTTGCCTGGCGGCAAACCGGACAATCGGTAAAAGCCTTCACCACTCGAGTTGGTCTCCTGCGTTTTGCCGGTCTCGGTGTTCGTCAGCGTAACCTTCGCTTCAGGCACAAGTCCTCCCGCTGTATCGGTGACTGTGCCCTGAATGCCGGCTTTGAATTGAGCGTTAGCCGCCCCGACCGTAAACAAAACAAAAAGCCCGCACAATATGACGCGGACCAAACTAAACATGGTTCGATTCATTGAAAGGCCCTCCTGAGGCCACCTGAATTTTCGCAGTCCCCGGCGTTAACGCCCCGCATTCGTAACGTAGACGAGATCAATGGAAGAGTTCATCTCAAAAAGAGTTGGCCCTTACTTTCCGGAAGAAGGCAAATCAGATAAAGGCTTTGCGTAGACTACATTGGGGAGATGTGTTTGTATGTGCGCCAGTATACACATGATCGTGGTTAATAACACCAAAAAGCGAAAACTTCAATATATTTCGTTGGCAGACTCTGATAAGCTGAGCGCCCAAATCGGGTAAGTAACTTTTTTGCAGATTCCTGCAGTGACTGAAACCGTGGCCGTTTCCCAAAATAGCGAGTCAGAAACGGCGACGTGCGGTTGCAAACGATCGCTCGGGACATCGCAACGGAAATGTAAGTGCGCATACGATGGCTCGCAGCTTTAGTTGTTCTAATGCCGGCTTTAGGTAGGACAGGCATTCCTGCCTGTCATTTGCGTTGATTAAAATCAGACAGACAGGAATGTCTGTCCTACTGTAAGGGAAAGGTATCCAATGCGACGTTCAAGCTTGATAGTTCTCTTGTTTATTTTCGCGCTAATAGCCGGGGGGTGCGTTTCCAGCAACCAACAAACAAACACCGGTGCTGCCAGGAAGAAGAAGGGACCGAATGAGCCGATCAGTATTGGCTTTTCAATGGACACTTTGAAGGAAGAGCGCTGGCAGCGGGACAAGGATTTGGTTGAGAAGCATGCTAAAGAAGTCGGCGCACAACTTTCAGTGCAGGTTGCAAACGGCGACGACAACCTCCAAATCAAGCAGGCTGAAAACCTTCTGACGCAAGGCGTTGACGTGCTGATAGTCGCGCCGCATAACGGCGAAGTGGCGGCTTCAATTGTGGAAGCCGCGCACCGCCAGGGCGTTCCGGTGATCTCTTACGACCGCCTGATCAAGAACTCAGACGTAGATCTGTATATTTCACATCAGGTGGTCAAGATGGGAGAGATGCAGGCGAAGTATCTACTCGATCACGTCAACAAGAAGCCGGCTAACTTTGTGATTGTGGGTGGTTCGCCCACCGACAACAACGCCCTGCTGTTACATCAAGGTCAGATGAACGTTCTGAAGCCGGCCATTGATCGTGGCGACGTAAAAATTGTCACCGACCAATACGCAAAAGAATGGCAGGCGAGCGCGGCGCTTAATATCGTGGAGAATGCGTTGACGCAGGCAAACAACCAGGTCGATGCAGTGGTGGCGTCAAACGACGGCACCGCGCGGGGAGCGGTACAGGCGCTCGAGGGACAGAACCTGGCCGGCAAAGTTTTGGTTTCTGGTCAGGATGCTGATCTCGCGTCGCTGAAACTAATCGTTGAGGGCAAGCAAACGATGACGATCTACAAACCAATCCAGCCGCTTGCCTACGGAGCTGTGGATGCTGCGGTGAAACTTGCTCGCGGTGAAAAAGTTGATACCACCGAAACAATCGACAATGGATTCAAGAAGGTGCCCGCAATATTGCTCGAGCCAATCGCGGTTGACCGCAACAATCTGGTAAGCACCGTAGTAAAGGATGGTTATCACACTCTCGAGGAGATCTGTGCCAATCTGCCGCCGGAGAAATGTCCGAAGTAGTGGGCAGTGGACAGTGGGCGGTGAGCAGCGCGCGGTTTGACCTTGACGCGATTGCCGCCTGCGTTATTGGCAGCCGTCTCTGAATTAGAGCAGTCCGTAAGCGTCGCTGACCTTGTTCTGGTTTCCAGGCGGCCGGCGAATTTATTTTCACTCGGCAATGATCCACGCCGAAACTCAGCAGCCTTAATGCGCTATCTAATCACAATCACTATCACCCTCAACCTTGCTTGCTCGGCTTTGTTGGCACAGACAACGAACAAGCTTGCGCCGGGCGCCCCAGGTAAGGACGCGCATTGGTCCAGCGCTGCGAAGAATGGATTCGGAACCGCCAACACGCTCTCTTCGAAGGTTTGGTTTACGCTGAATAACGGCGTGATGACGGAGGTCTACTACCCCAGGCTCGATGTGCCCAATGTTCAGATGTTGCAATTGGTTCTCCTTAGTGTCGATGGCAGGCGTGTTGAGACTGAAGCTGAAGACACCGCGCATCGTGTCGAGGTGCTTGATCCGGAAGCGCTCCTGTTTCGTCAAATCAACACAGCGAAGAGTGGCGCTTACACAATCACGAAGACTTACGTGACCGACCCTGAGCGTAGTTCAGTCCTCATTGATGTCAACTTCCGCTGGAACGTGGCTAACCTGTTCCGAGCTGCTCTCTATGTTTATTACGATCCATCTCTGAACAATAGTGGTATGCACGATTCAGCCTGGGATAATGGAAATTGGCTGGTCGCAGCGGATACAGATAAGGCTTCGGCTCTAACGTCGAGCAACGGCCTCGGCGAGATGACAAATGGTTACCTCGGCGCCAGCGACGGGCTGACGCAACTAGGTCGCGACGGTCGTCTCACTCCTTTCGTCCGTGCTTTAGATGGTAACGTCGTACAGATGGCGCGCGTCCCGTTAGCGCCGTTATTTCCGGCCCATCCCGCAGCGCGATTTACGCTCGTGCTTAGCTTTGGGCGCAATGCAGACGAAGCGATCGGCAACGGACAGCAGTCAGTCATGAAGGGTTTTGCGGCGGC
>DIYZ01000201.1:48775-57443 GCA_002427845.1 Chloracidobacterium sp. UBA6041
GTACGAAGGTCAATTCAAGATAGCTGGTATGGTCTTGAAGGCGCTCGAAGACAAAACGTATCGCGGCGCAATGATTGCTTCCCCGTCCATTCCCTGGGGCGGTGGCCCGAATGCGAATGAGAATAGCCTGAGTGGCTACCATGCTGTCTGGGCGCGCGATCTTTATCAAGTGGCAACGGCGTTTCACGCGATGGGCGATCGGGCCAGCGCAAATCGCGCGCTCGATTACCTGTTCGAGAGACAACAAAAGCCGGATGGCAGTTTTCCACAAAACTCGTGGGTGGACGGCCGGCCAGTAGGCGGTGGGTTGCAAATGGACGAAACCGCCTTTCCTCTCGTGCTTGCCTACCAGTTGCAGCGCGCCGACAGAAACACCTGGCTGAAACATATCAAGCCGGCCGCGGATTTCATTCTTCGCAAAGGTCCATACACCGAGCAGGAGCGTTGGGAAGAGAAGGCGGGTTACTCCCCGGCTACCATTGCCGCTGAAATTGCCGGCCTGGTTTGCGCGGCGCGAATCGCCGCTCTTAACGACGATAGGCAATCAGCGCAAACCTATTTGATGAAAGCGGATAGTTGGGCGTCGAGCCTTGATCGTTGGACCGCAACTTCCAATGGGCCACTCGCCAGGGGCAACTATTATCTGCGCATTACGGAGAACGATAGTCCCAACGATGGCGGCAAAATCGAAATCAATAGTGGGGGCGGTACTTACGATGAGCGCGAGATCGTCGACGCGGGGTTTTTGGAGTTAGTGAGACTTGGAATCAAACGCCCCGAAGATCCATTGATTGTCAGGTCGCTTGCCATAGTAGACAGATTGATCAAGGTGGAGACCCCGGGCGGTTCGGGCTGGTACCGCTACAATCACGATGCCTACGGTGAAAGACCCAACGGTAGTGATTACGACGGCCGCAAAGGCGTGGGACGATTGTGGACATTACTCACCGGCGAGCGCGGCGAATACGACGTGGCTCGTGGAGATCTTGTTGCCGCCCGAAAGCAGCTCGACGCGATGATGGCTTTCGCGAACGACGGGTTGATGATCCCTGAGCAGGTTTGGGATCGTAAGGAAAGCCCGCGCCCCGAATTTCGTTTTGGCGAAGGCACTGGCTCCGCCACACCGCTGGCGTGGTCCATGGCGCAATTTATTCGTCTCGCTGTAAACGTGAAACAAGGGCATAATGTCGAAACTCCGAACGCAGTAGCGGCGCGATATCTTCACGGATCAACAAACCATTGATGTTTGCTGCAAAAGACAAATCACTCGAACCAGAGTCCGAGCTTGTTTTCGCGGCCGATCTTGGCGGTACACACCTGCGCGTGGCCGCAGTGGATCGGCAGGGCAGGGTTCATTGCAGGCTTATGCAGCCAACTCCGCAAGCAGAGAAGCCGGATGAAATTGTGCATGCGCTAATCGACGCCGCTCGTGAATGCGAGCGCCAGACAGCCGGAAAAGGCGGAAAGATTTCCGCAGTATCAGTTGTTGTCCCCGGTACCGTTAACGATGCTGAAAGGTTAGTTGTTAAAGCACCCAACGTCCCATCTCTTGATGGTTTTCGTCTGGCGGCCGCACTGGAAACCGAACTAGAGTGGCCGGCCATTTTGGAGAACGATGCCAACGCCGCGGCAATCGGCGAGATGTGGCGAGGCGCTGGGCGAGGGTACAGTGCCATCATCTGTGTCATGCTCGGAACAGGTGTCGGCGGAGGAATCATTCTTGATGGAAAACTCTGGCGCGGCGCTGACGGCTCCGCCGCGGAAATCGGGCACATGGGTGTGGACCCATTTGCCGGCGTTGCCTGCGCCTGTGGCAGCCACGGTTGTCTTGAAGTCTATGCATCGGCAACGGCGATTGTGAGAATGACGCGTGAAGCAAGACCACGCTATCCGAATTCGCTGCTACATATGACTGAAGATCTGAACTCGGAAAAAGTTTACCAGGCTGGCTTGGAAGGTGACGAACTCTCGCTGGAAGTTTTTAGACGGATGGGTGTTTATCTTGGAATTGGTGTCGCGAGTCTCATTAACATACTTAATCCCGAAATCGTTGTTATCGGCGGTGGCTTGTCAAACGGATGGGATCTGTTTGCGAAACACATGCGCCAGCAGGTAATTGAGCGAGCGTTTCCAATACCGGCGCGCCGTGTGAAGATCGTTCGTGCTGAATGTGGCGACGACGCCGGCTTGCTTGGCGCTGCGCGACTTGCATTTACAAACTCACCAACATGATCAAATGCATTGGTGGGTTTAGAGGGCGGACTTGTCCGCCGGCTTAACGAGATCGAGCAGTTTAGAGGGCGAACTTGATCGGGCGGCTTAACGAGATCGACCAGTTTAGAGGGCGGACTTGTCCGCCGGTTCTGATCCAGCCGGACAAGTCCGGCATCTAAACGGTTCAATCGACACCTTACGATTCGTATGAAAAGATTTTCAGTAATTCTTCTGTGCCTGTTTGGTCTCAGCCTGGCAGTCCGCGGGCAGGACATCACCACGCTGGAGAAGATCGGCGCGGTCTCCGGTTTCACGAAATCCGAAAACACTGTCGTCATTAACTGCCGGGACAACTCCCAGGTTCAAGTTACACTTCTCGCTCCCGATCTTGTGCGCATACGCGCGTCCTTCGCCAAGCCGCTTCCGGCGAGGGATCACTCATGGGCAATAGCCAAAACTGATTGGCCAACTCCGCGCTGGAGTTTGGCCGAAACCCCGGACTCTATCGTCATTAGGACGGATGAGATCGAGACGGTTGTTCACCGTTCTCCTTTGCTCATCGAATTTCGCGACGCAAAGACGCATACCGTAATCAATGTTGATGAGCAACCGATGGCCTACGATGCCAGGGGCCTGCTGACGGGAATGATGTTCGACCCGAGCGCCGGAACTTTTGTTGCAGCCGCAAAAAAGGTTGGTTTTGACGAGCACTTTTACGGCCTGGGGGAGAAGACTGCACGGCTGGACAAGCGGCGCAGCTCGTTTGTGAATTGGAATTCCGATACACCGGGATACGGAGAGGGCAAAGATCCGATTTACCAGACGGTGCCGTTTTATACTGGTGTGCAAAACGGTCTTGCCTATGGCATCTTTTTCGACAACAGCTATCGCAGCTATTTTGATTTCGCTAAGTCGTCGCAGCAGCGAGTGTGGTTTGGCGCTGAAGGCGGTGAGCTGAATTATTACTTTTTCTATGGGCCTTCGTTAAAGAAAATACTCAATCGCTATGCGGACCTCACCGGTCATATGCCACTGCCGCCACTCTGGGCGCTCGGCAATCAGCAGAGCCGTTGGAGCTATTATCCCGACACGATGGTGGAAGAAGTCGTCCGCGAATATCGCAAGCGAGATCTGCCGCTCGATGTGCTTCACCTCGATATCGATTACATGCAGAATTACCGCGTGTTCACCTGGGACAGAAACCGCTTCGCAAATCCCCGGAGACTGAGCGACAACCTTGCGAAACAGGGTGTAAAGCTGATCACAATTGTCGACCCCGGAGTCAAGTATCAGCCAGTCGCGAAAAGCGCGGCAGTCGTCACCTCAATTACGCCGGAACTCGAGCCACAGGAGCAACGCTATTACGTCTTCGACCAGGGAGTGCAGAAGAACTATTTTCAGAAGCGCAAGAGCGGTGAGCTGTTCGTTCCCAAAGTTTGGCCGGGCGAGAGTGTCTTCGTTGATTTCACGCTTCCCGATGCCCGCGAGTGGTGGGGCGGTTTGCATCGGGCATACACCGACAACGGCGTCGCGGGAATCTGGAACGATATGAATGAGCCGTCCGACTTTGTGGATCAGACTGGCAAGAATCAGATTGACGTAGTGAGCCATGACGAGGGTGACAATTCAACGCACGCGAAGAACCGAAATGTGTTTGCTCTCTTGATGGCCCGAGCCACGTATGAAGGACTTGAACGGCTGCGACCTAATCAGAGGCCGTACGTGATCACGCGTGCCGCTTATGCGGGAATCCAACGCTATTCCACGATGTGGACGGGCGATACGAATAGCACCTGGGAGGCACTCGCGCTGAACATACCTATGTTTACCACGTTGGGAATGTCGGGCGAGCCTTTCGTTGGCAGTGACGTCGGCGGGTTCATCGGCCGCGGTAATGGCGAACTACTGGTTCGTTCTTATCAGGTAAGTTTTCTGGCGCCCTTTTGCCGCAATCACAAAGTTATTGACGGCTATGATCAAGAGCCGTGGCGCTTCGGCAAGTATTATGAAGACATCATTCGCAAGTACTTGAAACTTCGCTATCAGTTGCTGCCGTTTCTCTACACGACTTTGGAAGAGTCGCATCGCACGGGCGTGCCACTTTTTCGTCCCCTGGTTTTGAATTATCAGGACGATCCCAATACTTACAATCTTGATGACGAATTCATGATTGGAAACGATCTGCTGGTAGCGCCCATACTTAAACCTGACGTTACGCGACGTTTGGTCTACCTGCCAAAAGGCACCTGGTACGACTATTGGACCAACAAGAAGTATGAAGGGGGAACGACGATCTCCGTTGATGCCCCTTTGGAGACTGTGCCGATGTTTGTTCGTGGCGGAGCCATAATTGCGATGGCCCCGGCAATGAACTACGTCGGAGAAAAGCCGGTGGATCCGATTACCTTCAACGTCTACGCGGATGAAAATGGTTCCTCAGCGGGGACTCTGTATGAAGACGATGGAATCAGTCCTCGTTACAAAAAAGGAGAATTTCGCCGTACCAGTGTGAAATCCGAGCGAGCAGCCGGAGGCTACGCGGTAACCGTGGCAGCGCCGGAGGGTAGTTATAAACCGGGAACTCGTCGGCTGAGTTTCGCCATCAAGTCAGGGGGTCGTGCGCCCAGGATCGTGACCATCGCCGACGATGGAACAGCGCGCAAAGTGATCGTCAACTAAGATACTGACGACTGTACAAAGGAATGTCTGATTATGACCTGGATCAAGACGGTTTCTCCCGAAGACGACGAAAAGGTCAAGCATGCGATGGAGGCGCAGCGGGAATTGTATCCAGCTGAGTATGCGGTGCCGATTCATCCCACGCCGGATGGCCAATCTTCCAGTATCGTGGCGTCTCACAGTTTAATTCCTGACGCTCTCCATCACGCGTTTGCGACGTTTGGGGTGTTGATGTCGCCGGAGTTGCCTTTGAGCCGGCGCCACCATGAAATGATCACGACCGTAGTTTCAGTAACCAATCGCTGTCATTATTGAATCGAGTCGCACGCGGAGTTTCTGCGTCGAGTCACACTGGACGAAGAGCTGGTTGCAGCGTTACAAGAGAATTATCAGACTGCGCCGATTTCGCAACAGGAAAGGGTGATGCTTGATTACGTTGCGCAGTTAACGCGCGATGCCACGCAAATCGGTCGGCACGATCACGAGAGCCTCAGGGCGGTGGGCTTTGATGACCGGGCCATTCTTCAAATCACATTAATCGCTTCCTGGTTTAACTACATCAATCGCGTAGCAGACGCGCTCGGCGTGGGCCGAGACTAATTCGCCTGCCAGCAAAACCTCCGGACTCAAAACCGAAATTAAGAGGGGCAAGCGAAGCGGCACAAGCGAAGCGGCACAAGCGAAGCGGCACAAGCGAAGCGGCACAGGCTTCCTGCAGCGAATTCAGTCTGCAAAGGGTGCGACAGGTCGCAGCCGACCAAAGCGGTGACAGGTCACCGCACTCCAAAGAGAGGCCCGTTTCAAACTGAACCAGTACCGTAACGTGATTCGAAAAATCGTGTATTTTGTTTTGTCCGCTCCCGGTTCTGTAGTCGAGATGTGCCGCCCCGTCGTGGTCAAACTGCATCAGGCCAAACTGCATCATCAGTACGCTATTCTGCCTCACTTTGTGTGAATGCTACCGATAAGCTACTATCGAAGTATTCGTACAAGGGTCGGGGACAATGGAAAAACTCTTCGTCAGAATCACTGATAAACAATCGTTTGAAGAATTGGCCGCACGCTCCAGGGAGCGGCCCATAGTTATCTTTAAGCATAGTTTGACTTGCCCTATTAGCTCCGCCGCCTACGATGAGATGGCTCAATTCGATGGTGAAGTTGCGCTAATTGAAGTGCAACGGGCGCGCGAACTGTCTACCGAGATCGAGAATCGATTGGGAGTTGCGCATGAATCACCCCAGGTCATTGTTTTGCGCAACGGACAAGTCTTTTGGAAGGCATCGCACTTTAAGGTAACGGCCGACGCCGTGACGAATGCGGTGAAGCAGGCGGGCGGGGGCAAGCAGTAGCAGGGCGTATGCGGGGCTCGTTAACAGGAATCAATGGTTGACTTAATTGAAAAGCGCGGAGTGGCGATTGAGCCGCGGGAGATCAAGCAGGATGGCGATTCCGGCCTGCGCATCACCTGGGCCGACGACTGCGTCTGCCTTTACACGGCGGCTGAATTGAGACGTGCCTGTCCGTGTGCCCAGTGCGTCAATGAGTGGACGGGCCAGCGCGTGCTAAAGCCGGAAGCAGTTTCTGACGAATTGACGATAGCCGACATAAGTATTGTTGGACGCTACGCCCTCAACTTTCGCTGGAGCGATGGACACGAAACAGGAATTTATAGCTTTCGCTATCTGCGGGAGTTGGGAGAACGATGACAATTGAAAGCTTAGGGCAGGGAGCAAGGCGAAGAGCAAACACCCAGGCTAATTGATACGACTTTTTGCTCATCCCCAGGTTTAGCAATGAATGAACAAGATTTCTTTAATGAGAAGCAGGAACTGAAAAAGGCAACGTACAGTTGTCCCCACTGTCGCGAACGCGCGGATTACGAAGTGCGCTGGCTGAAGCGAACTAAAAAGCAGGGCCCGCCGCGTGGCGCCAACGAGCAGGATCGGATGCGTTTTCAAAAGTCGCGCGACTACATGGTGCGCATTGACGACATGCTCGCTTGCAAGAGCTGCCGCCGGCGGTTTGAAATCCCCAGTTCGCAGTCAGTTGTTTTTATCTAGCAGGATTCAATTAGTACTTCTCAACTGTATCCTGATTTACGGAACGCAAAAGAAGATCTGGCAGCTCGACATGGAAGGCCGCCAGCCAAAGCCGCAGTTAAGAGGCGAGCCCGTGTTGGAAAAACCGTACGTGCCCGCCAAGGAGTGTACGTATTAATAACGCATGGGAGGGCACCCACGGACCTGCATCCGCTTAATCCGGTCCCTTCGTATATTCTCTGAAAAAGCATAAAAGGCCGTCCCGCGACTTGTGGCTTAGGTTTTGCTAGTGCACTGTAGAAGCAAGAAGCGAGATGCAAGACCCTCCGGGCGTGCTCGTTCTACCAGGGCGCATGAGAAACAGGGAACTCTCTCCGGGAAATAACGTTTAATTAGGAACATCAGTCAGAAACAATAAGGTTAGTTAGAAATGTCAGAAAAGAAAACAATTCGAGTCATAAAGAAAGACCAGAGAACGCGTAAGGAAAAGCCTGCGCCTAAAGCTAATACTACGGCGCAAACGGCGCGCGAAATGGTTCAGACGGTAACCAATTGGGTTAATGAGCTTCAGCAGAAGCGCCATGTCGAAACTGCCGACGCCATCAAATTAATGCTTCCGGAAAACCCTCGCCCCAGCGAGGCGTAGCCGCTCCTTCCAATTAGATTCCCAGCAGTAGCCGTCTAATACACGTTCTCTCTAACGGGATTGACACCGTTTGGAGGCGGCTATAGCATTCGGGAAACTTCGCTGGCGGAATTAACTCACCCGTGGAAGCTTGCCCCGGAACGCTCCGAAAGGAAGCGGCTGAGAATGCCGAAAAGAACTTCGCCAACCAGGAAACCTGACAAAAAAGCGAGGCCGATTTTTGAGAGCATAAGAAAGCCTTCGGCCCCTCCGGGACATCCTCTGAGCCATGCCAAACCCGACGAGAAGGCCCGGCCCGCCGGTCGCAAAGCCAAGCACAAGCAAAAACCTGAGGTTGCGGATTTGGAAACCTCGGAATGAGTTTGGAAACCCGGTGCGATAGGATTTCGAGTATAGAGCCTTGACGTGAGTACACCAGACAAAAGCTTCGAGCTGAAAGTTTCCCGAGCCTTCATTCAGCGCGCGCGCGACCTTATCGGCGAGGAATACCTTCCCAAAATCGAGCGCTGCCTGGAGAAGCTGACAGACGAGCAAATCTGGTGGCGTGCAAACCCGGAGGGCAACAGCATTGGCAATCTTCTGTTGCACATTTCGGGAAACGCGCGCCAGTGGATTGTTTGCGGCTTAGGCGGTGAAAGCGATCAACGCGTGCGCCAGGCTGAGTTTGATGAACGACGGACAATCGCTCGCGCTGAATTGCTTGCAACGCTGAGGAAGACGGTTTCAGACCTCGACAAGGTGCTGGCCCACTTTGATCCGCTGAAGCTCATGGATCAATATCCCATACAGGGAACTGAAGCCACCGCGTTAGCCGCGATCTTTCACGTCACCGAGCACATCTCGATGCACACCGGCCAAATCATTCTGCTCACCAGGATGTTGGCCAATATCGATCTCGTCTTTTACGACTTTTCGACCGGGAAACCGGTTCACACCTGGCACGAGACGCAGAGACTAATACAGACCGGGTGCTGGCGCGCAACTGAGCTTTAAATGCCTGGTCTCCAAGATGACGACCTGCGCCAGGCTTTGCCAGGTTGGATCCACGACCCGGTCGCATCCACCACCCCAGTGCGGCTGCCGCGCCGGG
>DIYZ01000201.1:57482-81015 GCA_002427845.1 Chloracidobacterium sp. UBA6041
CGATTCCTGCTTAATATAGTTTTGTGGTAATTTGTTCGGGCGATTCGAATAGGAAATTGCTTCGTAGCTCAAACAAAATGACAGGCAGGAATGCCTATCCTACAAAATGACAGGCAGGGATGCCTGTCCTACTTTTAGATTCAAGGAGGCCGCATCTGAATGACTTACGTCGTTGCAGAACCTTGCGTGAACTGCCGCTATACCGACTGCGCGCTGGTTTGTCCCGTAGAAGCTTTTCATCTCGATGACGACATGTTGCACATCAATCCTGAGACGTGCATCGACTGCGATGTTTGTGTTCCCGAATGTCCGGTGGAAGCGATCTTCGCAGAGGCTAATGTCCCACCCGAGTGGGCGCACTTTACGCAAATGAACGCGGAAAAATCGCAAAGTGGTTTACCTACCATCACGGCCAGGCTTGACCCCCTTTGTGAACCGGCGGCGGCCCATTAGGCAGGAAATGAGAAAAAGCACAAAGCGCATGCTCGGCGGCGTGGCGCTGGCGGCCGGAGCGTTCGGCGCGGCTGGTGCATATCTAAAGAAGAAGAAAAAGCGAGTGGAAACAAAGGCAAAGCGATCAGAAAAAAATCCGCCGAGCGTCTGGGCACGACCGGGCATGATAGTTACATTTCGTGCGGAGTTAATGCCGGGTCGTGACCGGGAGCAACGGACAGCGCGGGTTAAAGAACTTCTCCCCAGCGGGAGAGTGCTGCTACACGAAGTTGCCGGCGAACACGCGCAGAAAGAGTTTGACCCTACCAACTAAGTCGCGGTCCCCACGGCCGACACCCTAAACCTACCAGTTATAAATCTTGCCGGGTTCCATCACACCCAGTCCGGGAATTTTCAGGGCTTTAAGCTCATCGATAATCATCTCGCGGTAGGCAGGCTTCATGTGTACGGCAAGAATGTCGAGACCGTTGTGGTTGAGTTTGCGAAGCTCGCGTTCGAGCGAAGCGGGTGTGAAGTGACGCGAAACTTCGGCGAGTTTGGCCATCGAATCGGGGAAGGATGCCTCGATCAAAATAGCGTTAATGCCCTTCGAGCGATTGATGACGTTCCAAAATTCTTCAGTCTCCGACGTGTCCGAACTGAAAGCGACCGTGCTTTTGCCGTCGGAAACTATTAGACCAATAGTTGGCACGATGTGGTTGACGGCAACGGCCGTCACAGTCAGATGGGCGATTTTGAATTCCTTGCCGGCAGGAATCGGAACATACTCCATCACTGGACCATAATCATTCTTAAGTTCCGAGAATCGTGGATAGACATTCCAATTAAAGATGTCACGGTCCAGCAACTGGATTACTTCCGGAGTGGCGTAGACGCGCACCGGGCTTCTTAGTGTTGGAAAAAGATCGTCGATAAAAATCGGCAGGCTCGCGATATGGTCCATGTGCGGATGGGTCACAATAATATCGCGCACGTTCTCGCGCTGTTCGCTGTTCAAAGCCAGGGCGATGCTGCCGGCGTCAACCGCCACGCGCTCGTCGATGAGAAAACATGTTAGACGTTGTTCTAGGGTTGCGTGACCTTGACTGTCGAAGGTGCTTGGTAAGAGTTGAATTCTCACAGGTTAGCTCGAGGAATGGCTGCCGCGATGCGCAGTAGTATAAGCCAATAGTAAGAAAATGGGCGAACTTTGTTGCCGGGCAGTTCTTAATTCACGCGCAGCCGTCTTAGTAGATCTGCCAGCGCCTGTCGATACGCGGCCTCTCGCTCGCTAGCATCGGCGGCAGTGATGCCTCGGGCCACCCGGCTGCGATGGAAAGCCAGTTCACTCGCCAACTGATTCAACTGCCGGCGCGCCTGCCAGTTGCTGAGCCCGCCTCGCGAAAGCGCATTAAACGAAGCCCCCATGCGACCCCTGATGGAACCGAGTTGATTGTATTCCTGCTGAGTCAGTAAGCCGCCTTGAAAGTCAGGGATAAGAAACTCGCGAACAATCTGGCCCTCCCGGCGAAGGGCGAGCGCTATCACCACAAACATAATAAAGAACGCGGGAATCATTATCAGGATATACATCAAAAGAAAACCGCCGCCGCCGAAAATGACGACTGAACCGTTCCAGATGCTGTGCATGCATATGGCGGCCAGCAGACCGAAGACCGGTGTGACGAATTTTACAAACAGGTTGCGTGACTGCCGGGCCAGGCCCAAACCAATTCCTGTCAGGCTCGTGAACATGGGGTGCGAAAAAGGCGACAGTGCACCGCGCAGTATAAAAACGAGAGTCAACCCGCCGCCGCCCGCCTCCGTAACAGCGCGCCCGTAGTACTGAATGTTTTCCGTCATGGCAAAACCGAGCCCCACCATGGCGGCGTAAACAATTCCATCAATCACGCCGTCAAACTCGTCCTTCTTCCAAAAGAAAAAGATAAATAGAATTAACGCCTTGGCGCTTTCCTCCACGATTGGTGCGGAGATGACAGCGCCAAAAGCCTCCCCTGCGCGCACGTCTTGAGTCAGCAAAGTCACCGCCACACCGCTGGCGGTGTTAATCAGGAAAGCAAAGAACACAGCCACCAGCGCTCCCCAAAAAAATGCTGTTGCCAACATCCAGAGCGGCTCCGCTTCGTAGCGATCAATCCAGAGCACAAGCACCAGGTAAAGCGGAACCGGCAACGTCGCCGAGACGAGGCCGACTAAGAGAGCTATGGGACCGGTTTCAAAACCAATCAATAGGAGGACCAGCAGTCCGAGCAGAAGAGCGACGAGGATCGCTACGATACCAAGGATGATCTTAATCGCGCTTTTACTGGTGGAAGGCTTGAGTGCGATCGACGCCGGCTGATTGGCGGCGTTTGGCATTCGCGGATTATTAATCACGAGGATCTGATCCTCCTCAAGGCATAATTAGACGAGCGTTACAAAATCACGATCCAGTTGGTCGCGGCAAAGTATATCCACACAGTCAGGCAAGATCGAGTTTTTGCTGAGATCCCGCGTCTTCCGGGCGCTCACTTTTATCGAGCGCAAGTTTGCGCGCGTCCGCCGTCGATTGAATAGGTTACGCCGGTTATCCAGGAAGCCCGATCGGATGCCAGGAAGAAGATCAGTTCCGCAATTTCACGCGCGTCGCCAACCCTGCCGAGAGGGTGAGTCTGCCGGGAATGCTCCAGAAAAGTTGCGTACTGCTCTTCTGTCATGCCGCCCCGTTTATGGATTTCGGTAACCACCACTCCGGGATTGACGGCGTTGACGCGCACTCCCTTTGCCGCCAGCTCCAGCGCGGCGCACCGGGTTAATTGATCCAGGCCGGCCTTCGAGACGCAATAGGCTAAAACTCCTGGAAACGCCCGCAGACCCGTTACACTCGATACGTTGACGATGTTGCCTCGCCTCTCGATGATCGTGGGCAGCGCATTCTGCATGAGAAGGAAAACAGCGTGCAGATTAATGTTGAGCATTGCATCCCACTCCTGCGGCAGTGTCGTTTCTATCGTTCCCGATGAAATATGACCCGCCGCGTTCACGAGAACGTCGACTCCGCCAAAGTGCTCGACTGTTTTCGAGACAGCCGTGTCGGCTTCTTCGGCGAAGGATAGATCCGCTGGCAGAGGCAGGAAGTGGGCGCCCATGGTTTCGATCTCTTTCCTTAGTTCGCTCAGCGCCGTTTCATTCCTTCCCACAGCCGCGACACTGGCCCCGGCCTCGGCAAACCGCAAGGCTGTCGCTTTGCCGATACCCGACGTGGCGCCGGTTATCAGCAGAATCTTTTCGGCAAACTCTTTATCCATGTAAGTTTTCCTTTGTTATTGGGGGTTGCGGATAGCAATGTAATCATATATTGACAGTAGAATAGTAAAAAGTTGACTATTATGCGTCTTATGATGTGGGCGCAGGTCGCGTCCTGGTTTTTGCCGGCAGGCACTGCACGCAGTTGCCATGGCCGCTTGTTAGCTTCTGAGAGAAACGCACTTGGGTAACAACTCCGCGGATGATTTTTTTCCGAAAGCCGCGCGATCACACGTACACAGCTCTAGTGAATCGCGGCGGCGTCCCGCGCGCGCGCGCATGCCTTCCAGCGCAGGTTATCTGCTGGGCGCATTCGTGGCGGCGATAGGATTGTTTTTTGCGCTCTGGTGGATGCTGGTCAGCGGCGGTGATGAGGCTCCGTGGATTCCCGCCGGTCTGGCGGCAAGCGTAGTGCTGCTGGTCGCTTTGTCGGCGCGCGAAGTTGTGATGCGACGCGCTTGGACGCGTTATCTGCTGGACCAGGGAGGCGAATCATCAGCCAGGACCAGCGGAGAACATCACAGGCCTTCAGGGAAGTCGAATTCAAGCTCGCTGCTTTCAGCAGCCTGGCGAACCATTCAAAAGCAGTCGGAAGAAGCCGACTCCGCCGCCAGCCCGGAGTCACACTTTGAAGTTTTTCATCTTTGTCAGGATTATCTTTCGACCACCGACGAGGCCCTCAGATCCAATAGTCTGGCCGCAGAAAAGAGAATCGCAATCAGAGCCGGCCAGGAGCGAGTACGCGCGTTGCAGAAGCATCATCTACTGACGTGGGCGAGAGATTCTTCACGTTCGCTGACTTACGAGGCGCAACAGCGCGCCCGCACCTCGGATAAGATTGAATCTGCTAATCGTGCACTGCATTGCCTGGAATCAGCGCTAAAGTTTTACCCCGGCGAAGTCGAGCTCAACGAATCGAGCGCCGCGATCCGCGATTTCATCGCTTCGGTAAAAGTGGCCCACTGGGTAGAATTAGCAGAACGGTCAGCCTTCAAGGGGCACTATCGGCGGGCCATCGAGCGCTACAAGGACGCGCTCTTTTACCTGAGCCGCGAGACGGTCAAGGACGAAGTGCGAATTCCCGGCGCCGAGCGAATTGGACGCGAAATTGAATTGTTGCAGTCGCGTCTTCAGGCACGGAAAAACGGCAAGACTGAGACGACCAAGGACGAAGGAAAAGACTGATCCGGAAGGGTTATTAAATGATCTCTCAAAAGTGTCCCAAATGTCGCAGCTCACGGATCAAAAAAGGCTATAAACCCACGCCATTAATCCTGCGTCTGGTTGGCATCCATCACCTTTTATGCAATCATTGCAACTTGCTTTTCACTGGTTTTGCTGTACCGGGGACCGTAGGCAGATCAAGCCGAAAAAACCGCGGGCACGCGAAATCAAATAGTAGTCGGGTACCGGTTGCTGGATTTTCCCAGCCCAAGCGAAAACAGAGTTGAATTTGTGACGCGCGCAGGCATCGATCTCCGCCGCAGTTACATCCTTGAAAGGTCGATCCAGCGAAGTTTCGTTTTTTCAGGCGGTGGTTATGAAAAGAAGTTTTGTAGTATTTGCAGTGCTCATTTGTTTGACTCTTCCCGGTTTAGTGCGAACTCAGGAACCACAGAGCGCACCGCCGGCTCCCAGCCAGGGAGCCTCACCTGCTTCGTCGGTGGATAATCAGGGGATAAGAAACTACCTGCTGGGCCCGGGTGACGTGTTAGACGTAAGGGTCTTCGGTCAGCCGGATCTGAATGCTCTTGCGGAAGTGGATAGTGACGGCAACGTTAGTTCCTTGCCGTTTCTGGACACGCCGATCCCCGCCAAATGTCGAACTGAAAAAGAACTACAAAAAGACATCGCGAAGGCCTACGGAAAGTACATCAAGAACCCACAAGTGAGTGTTCGCATCAGCGAAAGAAAGAGCCGCCAGCCGGCGACCGTGTTTGGTGCCGTTAGACAACCGACGCGAGTTCAGATGCAGCGCAAGGTTAGGCTCAACGAGTTAGTGGTTGTCTCCGGGGGATTCACCGAACGCGCGTCGGGCACTATTCAAATTCTGCACACCGAGCCACTGATGTGCCCGCAACCGGGTGAAGAGGCCGAAGCGGCGCCTATTGAAGGAACCAAAATCCCTCTACAGATAGTGAAGCTTTCCGAACTCAAAGCCGGGAAGCCAGAGGCCAATCCAACCATTCGTCCCGGCGACTACATCATGGTCACTGAAGCTGAGCCCGTCTATATCACCGGTAGCGTCATCGCTCCCCAGGGTATTTTTCTTCGCGACCAGCTAACCTTGAGTCGCGCACTGGCAATGGTCGGAGGCGTGAAAAAAGAAGCGAAGCTCAGCGATGTGCGCATCTACCGGCAAAAACCGGGCAGGCAGGACCAGGAAACAATTCACGTGGACTACGCCGCGATCAAAAAGAATCAAAAGCCTGACTTCTTTCTGGAGGCCTTCGACATAGTCGAGGTTCCCGAGGCTGGTATCTTCTCGCCGAGCAGGATCGGACAAACATTGATGGGCGCGGCAACAGGCAGCCTGGGGAGCATGTTCACTAGCGGCGGCAGTTCGCTGGTGAATAGAGTTATCTATTAGTCCTGGATTGGGCGAAATCGATCAACGTTTGCGTGAGCCAAGTCTCCAAACGGCTCAGGATGAATGGAGTCAATAGCGAATGAAGCGCACAAGAAACGCAGCCAGTGACCGTCAACGGCGCAGAATGTTTACCATTCTCTGGACCGCCGTGCTTGCTATCGTCACCATAGTGCTTATCTATAAAGAGATGACGGCGCTGCTTTATATCCTCGCTACTCTGGGAGTGACTGCGCTTTTGGTAATAGTCGCAATGTCTGACTTGCATCCTGCCGAAAGATTCTCAATCGAGGCGCCTCGCGTGAATGATTCAGCGGCAATCGGCAGCGGCATTACGCCCCACGTGGAAAGAAAATGACCCTGATTCAATACTTGAAAACGACGTCACAACGTTCGCTAAGTCGTCGCTTGTAAGAAATATTACTCGCCCTTTTCCACTCGACTTATAACGCAATTTTGATCAAGGCAGGTGGTTGAAACTTTAATCGGACTGTTGCATAATCCGGCTGCGTTCACCTCCCCGGTGAACGAAGTGGTCGCGTGGGGTGAGGACACGTGGCCTTAGGGTGGGGGCTGTGGGAGGCCCCCGCCCGCTTTTTTTGGGGCGGACGAAATGGTTTGCCGGTGAATCTGCTAATCTGTTTGACGCAGGATCGAATCAGCGTAGAATTCCGCGAGCAAAAAAGCCAGACATGGAGAGGGTTACGAAGCTGGTTTTCGGCCAGTGTGCTTCGCGATCAGGATGCCTCTTTTAGATCGAACAAGGCGAAACTTCAAGCTCTGGTTATATAGGGGCGGCAGACAATCGGCGGACTCCGACGATCAGCCCGGCTCTCACAAACAACATCCCTGGTGGAAGGTGATGTGTTTGACGGGTGTCGATTATTTTTCGACACTTGGCTACCAACCCGGTATTGCATTTCTGGCAGCAGGCGCGCTCTCACCCGTCGCAACCCTCATCCTCGTTCTCTTAACTCTCCTGGGCGCGCTGCCCATCTACAGTCGAGTCGCTCAGGAAAGTCCGCATGGGGAAGGCTCCATCTCAATGCTGGAGCATCTGCTGTCCCGTTGGAAAGGCAAGCTCTTTGTCCTCGTCCTGCTTGGCTTCGTGGCTACAGATTTTATTATCACTATTACTCTCTCGGCCGCGGATGCTACCGCTCACATTATCGAGAATCCCTTTATGCCGGACCTGCTCAAGCATCAGGTCGGCATCACGCTGGTGCTCGTTGCTTTGTTGGGCGGCATCTTTCTTCGTGGCTTTAAGGAAGCCATTGGAATCGCCGTGGTCCTCGTGGCCGCATATCTGCTGATCAATCTGATCGTTGTTGGCTTTGGCTTGTATCAACTCCTTTCGCATCCTCACTACTTTCCGGAATGGAAGCAAGCCCTGCTTCACCATCCGAGAGTGCACGGCAACATGTGGCTCATCGTGGGCGTTTCGCTGATTCTCTTTCCCAAACTAGCGCTGGGACTTTCGGGTTTTGAAACGGGCGTGGCCGTAATGCCACTGGTCAAGGGAGACGAAGACCTGACCGATGCAGACTGGGAAAACATCCATAACACGCGCACGGGTCGTGCGCCTGAACCACGTACCCACAGATTGCTTGAGGGGCGAATTAAAAACACCCGCAAGCTGCTACGCACTGCCGCGTTGATCATGAGCGTATTTCTCATTACGAGCAGTCTCGTGACGACGATGCTGATCCCGGCGGAGAAGTTCCAGGTGGGCGGTGAAGCAAATGGACGCGCGCTCGCATACCTTGCTCACCTTTTCTTTGGTGACATATTCGGCACCGCCTACGACCTCAGCACGATCTCGATTCTTTGGTTTGCCGGCGCATCGGCAATGGCGGGTTTGCTCAATATCGTCCCGCGTTATCTGCCGCGGTATGGCATGGCTCCCCAGTGGGCTAAAGCTACTCGGCCGCTCGCGCTCGTCTTCACGTTGATCGCCATCGCAGTGACATTGATTTTCAATGCCGACGTTGACGCCCAGGGCGGCGCCTACGCCACTGGCGTGCTGGTCTTGATGACTTCGGCGGCGATTGCCGTAACGTTGGCGATGCGCAAGCGAGGCCAAAACTGGATTCCTTTTATGGCTATTGCGATCGTGTTTGCTTACACGACTATTCAAAACATTCATGAGCGGCCGGAGGGCATCAAGATCGCTTCGTTTTTCATTTTTGCGATCGTGGTGGCTTCGCTCGTATCCCGCGTTTGGCGTTCAACCGAACTGCGCGTGGAACGTGTTGAGCTTGACGACCTGGCGCGCGAGTTCGTGCGCCATGCGGCCAGCGGCACTGTCCGCATTATCGCTAATCGCCTCGATACAGGTGATGCTCTTGAATACGAAATTAAAGAAAGAGAAAAACGGACGGACAACCATATCCCGCCAGGGGAGCCCATACTTTTCTTCGAAGTGACACCCGGCGATGCGTCGGAGTTTTCAGGTGTCCTGCAAGTTCATGGAGAAAAAGTCGATGGCTATAAGGTGTTGCGAGCAGTATCGCCGGCAGTGCCCAATGCGATTGCCGCCTTCTTACTTTTTCTGCGCAATGAAACCGGGAAGTTGCCGCACGTCTA
Organism: Chloracidobacterium sp. UBA6041; assembly: GCA_002427845.1. Classification (GTDB taxonomy): domain Bacteria; phylum Acidobacteriota; class Blastocatellia; order Pyrinomonadales; family Pyrinomonadaceae; genus PSRF01. The sequence goes on from DIYZ01000201.1 coordinate 66,394, forward strand.
TTTTGGCTGGAGCGAAGGAAATCCGCTGTCATACCTGCTGAAGTACATCGCCTTCGGCGAAGGCGATACAGCCCCTGTCACACACGAAGTGTTGCGCCAAGCGGAGAAGGATCCTGAGCGCAGGCCCATAGTGCACGTGGGTGGTTAAAGAATCTAGTGGTGTCTTCGCCACTGGGTCTACCTGCTCAAACTTGCCGCACTCTTTCGCAAAAATCTCGACCATCATTAGGCCAGCTAAGAAAAAAGATCGAAACAGATCCTGCCAACCCCAAATACATCCTGACAGAATTCTGGATTGGTTACCGCTTTGATCCGGGCGCGTACCAATCAATTCCGGAGAACTCCACGCGGCACTGCCGCCGCACAGTGCGGAAAGGCTTCGCCTTTCCGAAAGCTGGGTATTTATTTCTTTCATTAGGCTGCGCCTAATGAATCGGAGGCGTAGCCTCCAATAATCTGGGAGAGGCTCAACGGTAAGGCAGAGCCTTACCGCGCTGTGCGGCGGCAGATCCGCAAGCGAAGATTGACCCATACAACATTACCTCAATCTTTAGGCACTAGGTGGCGGCAAAGCCGCTTGGGTTGCCAGTCTCTAACGCCCAGCAACCATCCTCACAACCCAAGATTGCTTTTTCCGATCACTCATCATCTGCGCGCGGCGAAGCCTGCGGCCCGTCAAATCTTTACGAACTTTTTATAAACCCCTTACTCCATCCTTATGAGAGCGGGCGTAGGTTCTTTTTATGAAGAAAAAAAGAACCAAACACGCCGTGTGGACATGGGAAGCAACAGGCGCCGTGTGTAGCTTTGGCGGCGGGATAGTCGCCGCATTAATCGGCAGCGTGTTGACCGCAAGCACCTGGATATTGGGCGCGGAGGCGCATCCGTGGGTGCGAGGCCTCGGCACGGCGCTCCTAATACTGACCATTCCCTTGCTGATCTTCTCCGGCTACTGCCTCGATTGGGCAGAACGCCACCAAAATAGTTTGGCTACACAAAAGTCACGCAACGGAGGACGAGAAAGCCTACCGAATTGAGCATGCCTGGCGAAGCGGCAACAAAGATCGTTAACGGCAGGACGAAGGTGGTTGTTGCCACCTCCGTCATGTTGTCGTTCATCTCGTTTTGGCGGGCCGCGGCGATTGTTCTTAACGATCTCGGATCCTCTGCGTATTACGTTGGCGGTATTGCAGAGCAAGCAGTCGGACGCGCCGCGCCCTGGTTCATTCTCGGGGTAATGCTCTTCTCTTACGCGGTGCGTGCCGTCTATGTCGAGTCGTGCGCAATGTTCACACGCGGCGGCGTCTACCGCGTCGTCAAGGAAGCGATGGGTGGCACGCTGGCGAAACTGTCAGTCTCCGCCTTGATGTTTGACTACATCTTGACCGGACCGATCTCAGGGGTCTCCGCTGGCCAGTACATCGTCGGCCTCGTCGCCCAAACTGTCACTTACTTTGGGCACCCGTGGTCTCCCGAAAAGGAAACGATCAATCTGCTGGCCGCAGGGATCGCGGTGCTGATTACTGTGTACTTCTGGTGGCGCAACACAAAGGGTATCCACGAATCATCGGACGATGCTTTAAAGATCATGTACGTCACGACGGTGATGGTGGTCTTGCTAATTGTCTGGAGCGGCATAACGATTCTCACGAAACCGGTAACGCAGAGGCTACCGCCCGCACCTGTTCCCCATAATCTGGCATTCAACCGTGACGCGGTCGGTTGGCTGCCAAAGATCGCGCCAGGCGCTTTGCAGGACCTGCCTGTAGAATCGCCTCCGGCCGATTCTTCCACACCGGACGAGGTTCCGCCCGAACCGCGTTACGGTCTCAAGCCTAATGCGGGAGCATTACTCGGATTGATCGGCATCCTGATCGCCTTTGGTCATTCGTTCCTCGCCATGTCCGGCGAAGAATCTCTAGCCCAGGTAAATCGAGAGCTCGAATATCCCAAGCACAGGAATCTGATGAAGGCGGGGATGGTAATCTTCCTCTATTCGATGTTGTTCACCTCGCTCGTCTCTTTCTTCGCCTATGCAATCATCCCTGACAACGTGAGGTCGCACTATTTCGACAACATGATCAGCGGCATTTCGATGAATCTGGTTGGCCCAATGCCGCTCAAATTGATTTTCCAGGCCTTCATCGTAGTAGTTGGTTTCCTGATGCTTGCCGGCGCAGTCAACACTGCGATCATCGGCTCCAATGGCGTGCTCAATCGTGTTAGTGAAGACGGCGTCCTGACCGACTGGTTCCGCGCTCCACACAAACGTTATGGCACGACCTTCCACATGATAAACATGATCGTCATCCTGCAACTGCTGACGATTATCGGGTCGCGCGGCAACGTCTACGTGCTCGGCGAAGCGTACGCGTTTGGTGTCATCTGGTCGTTTGCTTTCAAAGCGTTGGCAGTACTGGTCCTGCGCTTTAAAGATAAGTCCCCTCGGGAATGGAAAGTTCCCCTAAACATCAGACTGGACGGCAATGAGATTCCACTCGGGCTGGGCATCATTGCGGCGTTGCTTTTTTCTGTCGCCGGAATCAACCTGATTACCAAACAGGTTGCGACCATCAGCGGCGTGGCGTTCACGCTGATCTTCTTCATCCTCTTCACCGTTTCCGAGCGCCTCAATGAACGTAAACGCGGGCACGCTCAACACGTCGAAATGGATCAGTTCCGGCTGCAAATGCAGGACGCAGTGACAAACGAGACTGTTCAAGTACGTCCAGGCTGCACGCTTTGTCTGGTGCGCGACTACAACACGCTTGATCACGTGCGCAAAGCGCTGGAGTTGACGCACACCGGAAAACGCGACCTCGTGGTGATGACAGTGCAGGTTATGAAAGGGCCTGATACCGGATACGAAAACATCGGCGAACAGCACCTCTTTACTAACTACGAGCAACTGCTCTTTAGCAAAGTCATCGCGCTGGCGGAAAAAGCAGGTAAGCACGTCGATCTGCTCGTCGTGCCATCGTCAAATGTGTTTGAGGCCATCGCTCACACAGCCGCGCAATTGGATTGCTCCGAAATCATTGCGGGCCGTTCATCCGTAATGTCGCCCGAAGAGCAGGCGAAGCGTTTAGGAGACGCCTGGGAAGCTCTGCCAAACAAGCCGAAGCATCAGGTCTGTTTCCGGATCGTAGAGTCGGATGGCAAGACTGACGATTTCTATCTGGGAGCACATGTGCCGCACCTCGCCGATGACGACATCAACATCATTCATAAACTCTGGCTCGATGTCACACGCGAGCGAGGCGGCGAGGACGCGCATCACAAAGAGATTGTGAGAGTCGCGTTGGAACGTCTTGAAGAAGACCTGGAGGGGGACAAGAGATGCGGTGTACTGGAACAGTTACGCACTGTAATGCGTCGGCGAAGTCAGGCAGAGCGTGCCAAAGACGAGGAAGATAGTGAGACGCAGAAGGTCGCGGGTTCTCCCTAAGAGATTTGAGAACGCTCGTCTATCGTTAGCCTGACGCGAGGAAGGATAAAACAACAATGGCTGTAAACAAGGAACGTTTCGCAACTGCTAACTCAATGGCTCCCAATTCTCATGTCGAGGTGGTTACCGAAAATGGCTTTGGCATCGTGCGAGTTTGTGAGCTTGGGCTATCAGGCAGCGATTCGGTAAGTGCGTGTCATTTTATCGTCGGTATGGCATCCGGCGGCGTGCGCAGTATCAAAGTGGAATTCGCCCAAGCAGCAGTAGCGCTGGTCCAGGACCAGCGACAAACGGACCTACTGTCGCGTACAAGCTGTTTCTGGCTGCACTGCGCTGAGCGTCACCTGGCCGCATACGTTTGGGAAAACGATGGATGTCCACCCGATGGTCGGCTAATAGTCGATTCGCTGTCAGTTGAGGACCTGCTAATGGCGGCAAAATGGAAACAATCTTAAGCGTAGGAATTAAATCAGCAGCGATTCTAGTATTCGTCTGACCTAAGTTGATTCGCACGGCCGGCGGGAGTAACATCCGCGCATTGACAACCAATGTCTGCCGAAGTCACTCGTGGCCGAAAGGCGAGTGACGCGGGGAAACCAATGTTTCGCTGATGCGAAATACGGGGCGAATCACAAAGAACTCGTTATGAGATGCTTTGCGTAGAACACTTCCAGTTCGAGCCCGACAGCTAACCTCGTAGGCCCAAAGGAAGGGCAGTGCCGCGATCAACTTTAAGGCGCGGAGCTCATTGCTCCGCGCCTTTCCGATTTTGTGGCGTTTGAAGAAAGGTAATCATGGTCGCATCTCTAAAGCGTTTCCTGGTGGGAAGTCCGATGAGGACTGAGCAGGCGATACATGAACGGCTCACTAAGAAAACCGCGCTGGCCGTTTTTTCCTCCGACGCGCTTTCGTCCACTGCATATGCGTCGGAAGAAATTCTCCTCGTGCTGGCGGTAACTGCTGCTTACGGGCAAACGTATTCCTATTACTACGTAGTACCAATCTCGATAATCATTGCCATCGTTCTCGGCATCGTCGCCACCAGCTACCGGCAAACAATCCATGCCTATCCGTCGGGCGGTGGTGCCTACATCGTTGCCAAAGAAAACCTCGGAATTTATCCAGGTCTGATCGCGGCGGCCGCACTGCTCGTTGATTACATCTTGACGGTTTCAGTGTCGATATCGGCGGGTGTGGCCGCAATCACGTCTGCAGCGCAGGGAACCAGCTTCGCCTGGCTCGATAATCACAAGGTAGCGCTTTGCATCGTTTTGATTTTCTTGATCGCGATTGCGAATCTTCGCGGCGTGCGCGAGTCGGGCGCGCTATTCGCTGGGCCAACCTACGCCTTCCTCGTTTGCTTCCTTTTCATGATTGCCTACGGGTTTATCTATTACTACATGCATCCCGGGACCACGGCGCCGGTGAATGACGCACACTTGAAACTGGCCGAGGGTTATCACTCCCAACCGCTGACATGGTTTCTATTGTTAGGGGCTTTCTCAAACGGCTGTGTTGCGTTGACAGGAACCGAAGCCATCTCCAACGGCATTCCGGCTTTCAAACCACCCGAGGCGCGCAACGCGGCGACGACGTTAACGGCGATGGCCATACTGTTAGCGATAATGTTCATCGGCACCAGCTTGCTGGCCTATCTCTATCAGGTGCATCCGCACGATAACGAAACTGTTATCTCGCAGTTTGCTCGAGTGATATTCAGTGGCCCTTTTCGCTGGTTCTACTTCCTGATCCAGGCGACCACGGCCCTGATCCTGGTGCTTGCGGCTAACACATCATTTGCAGACTTTCCACGGCTTGCCAGCTTATTGGCTCGTGATCGCTTTCTGCCACGACAGTTTGCCAGCCGCGGAGATCGTCTGGTTTTCTCCAACGGCGTCATCATTCTGGCGCTTCTGTCAGCGATTCTGGTTGGGGCCTTTAAAGGCGACACCAGCCGGTTAATCCCGCTCTATGCAGTAGGTGTCTTTCTCTCGTTTACGCTTTCGCAATCAGGCATGGTTCGCCACTGGTTTAGAGAAGGCAAGGCATTGCGCTTGCGACGCCATGCCGAGCGAAGCCAGAACGGCAGAGCTAAGAGTGGAGAGAATTATCCGGTCGAGATTACCGGTGAAGGCGAACGACTCGACGACATACACGTCAGCGTGACACCCGAGACACTCGCCGGTCGTAATCCAATCGACTTCGCTGAGGCGCAAAAAGAAGCGTCACACTGGAAGAGATCGATTGTCATAAACGGTGTCGGCGCGATTGCCACTTCAATCGTGCTCTGCGTCCTGATACTTACTAAATTTATTCACGGCGCCTGGGTGGTCATTGTTTTGATTCCGATTCTGGTCACGATGTTTCGCGCCGTTCATTTTCACTATCTGGAAGTGGCCCGGCAACTGACCACTGAAGGCCTCGAGAAATTGCGGCCCATCCGCCACGAAGTGATCGTACCGATTTCCGGCATCCATCGTGGGGTGATTAGAGCCCTGGAATACGCCAAGTCAATCGCTCCGGATCATGTAACGGCGGTTTATGTCGACCTCGACGACGAGGCGACCAGGAAATTACGCGAGAAGTGGAATCAATGGGGCGCCGGTGTGGAGTTGGTGGTGCTCGCGTCGCCGTATCGTTCGCTCATACGTCCACTGACGCGACACATCGAACGCATCCGAAAGCAGCACAACAACGACATGCTAACGGTTGTGCTTCCCGAATTTGTGACTGCGCGCTGGTGGCATCAATTGTTGCACAATCAAAGTTCGCTGCTTTTGAAAGGGGCGTTGCTATTTAAGAAAGGCGTGATCGTGACGAGCGTTCCCTACCATCTGGAGAAGTAGCTGTGCGCAGAATTTTAGCCACAAATCGATACAGATCGGACAGCTTAGTTTTTGTTATTTGATCGGAGGATCCGTTTTCATTTGTGGCCGTCTAAGCGCTGGCGGAGTTAGTTTTGCTGGCACGACCGGCCAGGAAACACGAGCGGCAATAAACGGGACGGCCTTGCGAGGGGTAAAAAGGAACTGTCGTTTGTTGACCACATTGCGCGCATTGTACGGAAACCTCAATGCGTTGTCGGACTCCGGATGTTTGCGCCGCAGTTATGGCTGCCAGCCTCTCATTCTTTGCTTGCTTACAAGGCTTGCACCGCTTCGGCTCATTTTTCAATCCCTTGTCATGGAAAAACGCTTGCTCTCCCGACGTCCAGATGAAGGTCTCATTACAATCTACACACCTGATGATGCGATCTGGATGTTCGAGCTCAGAGCTTGTTTCCAATTCACGGCTTTCTTCCCTTTCTGACATGTTGCTTTCTCCCAGGGTCGATCTCAACTATCAGTGATCTAAAAAATCAAGGGCGGGGCCACTCGGAAGCGGTTCTGCCGTTGTACAAAAAGGAGCCGCTATTTGTCCTGGCGAGTATCGGGGTGAGCTTCCTCTGCCCTCGAACAGGCGGAGCGGATGTGGAAAAGTATAACTATGGCGAAATTGTGTCAAGGCAAAAAGCAGATTATTCTGGGGGACGCTGTCAGGTGCGTAAGCTGGGGAATAGAGAATTAATATGAAAATACTGGTCCTGGGCTCAGGCGGTCGAGAACATGCCCTTCTTTGGGCGTTAAAGCGAACTTCCAGCGCGCCTCTCCAACTTTACTGCGCTCCGGGCAATGGCGGGATATCTCAGCTCGCGAGCTGCGTTCCGGTTTCCGCTGCCGACCATTCGTCATTGATCGAGTTTGCCCGGATGAACGACATAGATCTTACAGTTGTTGGCCCGGAAGGTCCGTTAGCCGCTGGCATAGTCGATCAATTCGAGCACGCCGGACTAAAGATCGTGGGACCGAGCGCGGCAGCTTCGCGTTTGGAATCGAGTAAGTCCTTCGCCAAGGATTTCATGCGCCGCCACAAAATACCGACCGCCGCTTACGCAATTGCCAACTCGGCCGCAGAAGCTTTGGACTTGCTGCGTGGGGGAAAGTTTGGCGCGCCCCAATCGCCGGTGGTTGTGAAAGCAGACGGATTAGCTGCCGGCAAAGGTGTGATCGTTGCGACGTCGCCTGCCGAAGCAGAAGTAGCTGTGAAGGAACTTTCGAGTGGCACTGTGGTCGCGGCGGAAGCGTCGCGGCAACTTTTGATCGAAGAAGCTCTTCAGGGAAGGGAAGTTTCTCTCCTGTTGTTTGCCGATGGCCGCGACTACGCGCTGATGCCGGCCGCGCGCGATCACAAACGTGTCGGAGACAATGATACTGGACCAAACACAGGTGGCATGGGCGCGATCACGGACGCTTCAGTACTCGAAGCCGAAACACTGAATGCCATTGTTCGCGACGTTGTTGAGCCGACGCTTGAGGGCGCTGGTCAGGAGGGTTTTCCTTTCCGAGGCATTCTCTTCATCGGCTTGATGCTGACAGCCAACGGCCCTAAGGTGCTCGAGTACAATGTGCGTTTCGGAGATCCGGAAACGCAAGCCATTCTGATTAGACTGAAGGCGGATCTCTGCCAACTTTTCCAGGCGATAGTAGAAGGGGATTTGGGAAAGATGAGCGTCGAATGGAGTGACCAATCATCCGCGTGCGTGGTCCTTGCAAGTAAGGGTTATCCCGGTCCTTATGAGACGGGATTTCGCCTTAGCGGATTGGATAGGATCGTCACCGGCGACGACCTTCAGGTTTTTCATGCCGGCACTTCCAGGGCGGAAACTGGCGATTATCTGACCACCGGCGGACGCGTGCTGGGCATAACCGCCGCAGGCGCGACGCTGCCACAGGCACTCGGCAGTTGTTATCGGGCAATAAAAAAAGTGACTTGGGAAGGAATGCAATACCGGCGGGATATCGGGCAGTTTAATGAGAAGCTGAAAGCCAACAACGTTTAGACTTTAGCTTTTCCGTTTACGGTGTGGGGGAATCCAAGGCAACCTTAACTAAACCCTAAAGTTGGCCGCTTCTGGAAGGGAATGTACAACTACTGTTATACTTCGTTTCACCTTGGCACTCGTATTTTGAACCCTTCGAAGTCATTCAACGTACAACATATGTGGGTGGCCAGAAGTAAGCAGCCGTGGGTGCGGCACATACGATCTAACATCCAATCGCTGGAGGATTGACGCAAAATGGGAGTTTGGACTCGAGTAAAGCGCTCTGTGCGCGCACTTTTTGGCGGGATCATTGAGTCAACGGAGAATCCCGAGCTAATACTTCAGCAAACGATTCGCGACATGCGCGACCGCGTACCAGAGCTAAATAATTCTGTAGCTCAGGTAATGGCCACGGAAAAGCTGTTGGCCAAAAGCAAAGAACGTCTGGAGACGCAGGTCGTTGATCTCGATTCAAAGATCCGGGCTTCGGTGAAACTGAGCCGCGACGACATTGCCACCGCCTACATTGGCCAGTTGCAACAGGCGCAGATGGACCTGCAAAAAACCGGGCAGCAACTCGAACACGCGACGCTGGCATCGAAGCAGGCACTTAAAGCGCGCGACAATTATGTATTGCAAATGCAGCGGCGCACTGCCGAAGCAATGCAGCTAATTAATCAGTCGAAGCAGGCGCGGTTGCAGGAGCAGTTAGCACAAACGATGGAGTCGTTTCAGATTGGCGACGATGCTTCCACGTTTGATGAAATGCGCGACAAGATTGATCGTCGCGCGGCCGCGGCCGAAGCTAAGTTGCAACTGGGATCTGCATCAGTCGATAACCAGATGCAGGATATCGAACGCGAAGCTATGCACATGCAACTCCAGGATAAGCTGCTCGCCTATAAACAAGAGATGGGCCTTTTGCCGGCCTCGAGCGGCGGCGGGACACCCCAGGCGCTACCCGCGAAGGGCGAAACAAGTGCGGGCGGGCATAATGAGGAAGTTGCGAACGACGGTAGCCGCGTAAACTGATCGCAGGGCCACCAATAAGTCGACAATAGTTGTTGTTTAGTTCGGCAAGGTTATGCCTGAGTTCCCTAAGTTTGATCTTAAATATCTGAAAGAGGCTTTCAAGGAACCCTTAAATTTCTGGGGATTGGCGAGCTTTGCGGCCGTTGCGGCTTATGCGCAGGACGTAACTGTTCTTGCCGCCGGGTTAGCCGCCGAGACAGTTTATTTAGCTACCGTGCCAGCCAGTTCAATCTATCGTCGCCTTATCGACCGCCGTGAGAAGCAGCGCCTGCTGAAGCTCCGCGACCAGCAGCGCGAGGCGTCGATCAAGTTGTTTGACCCGCGCGAACGCGAGGCAGTGGAGTATCTACGCTGGATGAAAAACCAGATTTACTCGAACTACAAGAAATTCACGGGCACCAAACAAGTTCCGGCAAACATTCAGAGCCTCGATCAACGTTGGGAAGATTTTGTCGATCTGCTGGACGTTTACCGCCGGCGCAAACACCACTTGCGATCTATTAACCGCCAGGCCGTGCAGAATCAGCTCGTTCAGGCCGAACGTTCCGTGGAGAATTCTCGCGATGATCGCGAGCGGCGAATACAGCAAGCAAACGTCGAGATTCTCAAGCGCAGAGTGGCGGCGTTCAATGATATAGAGCGTTCGGTAAAGTTGGTCGAAGGCCAGTTGCAGTCGATCGAAAACTTTTTCGGCCTGGTTAACGATCAGGTTGTAACTCTGCCCACGCCGGAGCGCGTTTCTTCGCTTGACTTCGAGCAGCTCAGCGACTCGATAGCGATGACCAAGGAGATGCTGGAAGAAACGTCCGACACCTTTGCCGCCCTCGACAGTCACAACCGCGGCCTCGGCAACTACGAATTGCTGCTGAATAGCTCCTCCTCGAAATAGCCTGACGAGACTACACGAAAACAGAACCGCTCGCGGTAGCGAGCGGATGCCCGTGATCTACATTTCCCCGGGTTTCCGCGCGTTGACAACAAACCTCCTTCGCGAGCGTTTGCGCATTCCCTGGCGTTCTTTGCGGTTGTTGTTTTTTTGCTTTTCTTTAACCAGTCGCGTGCCGGTAAATTGCTCAAAAATATTTTCGTAAATTCACTCTATCAACGAGACAAAGATTGCCTGGCGAGCTGTGAATTGGAATTGAAAAAACTCGTTGAAGCGACCGATTATCAGTAGTTTAGAACTTAACGTGGAGTCTCAATTAACACACTGTATTGCATTGAAAAAAAAGATGACCACAACATATTGACATGGGTGTTACAAAGATGTATATTGCGCTCCGCTTGGAACGAAGCGGGTTTACCAGGAGCAGCGGCAGGCCCCCGGAACTGCTCTCCGCATAGGTTTTTTCGCTTCGAAAAAAGCCAACCGAAGTATCCGCTACACATGATAAGAGTTGGTGCGTCTACTATAATGTAGCCGTAGAACCGTCTTTGAAACTCCCGATTCTGGCTCGTGTCCCCAGGGGCACGAGAAAGGCAAATAAGATGAGCGCAGCCATTGGCAAGAACACCCCCCCTGTCACTGACGTAAACGTATCTTCAACGACTCCGGCAACTCCGGCAGCCCCGGCGACACCTACACGTCGCAAGACTCAGCCGCTGGGGCTGAACGCCAAACGCGTTATCAGCAAACGATACTCGTTGAAGGATGCGAAGGGTCGGGCGCTCGAGGAGTGGCCGGATATTGTGAAGCGGGTAGTTACTCACGTTTCGGCTGCGGAAAGAGATCCCAAGAAGAGGGATGAGTTCTTCGCGGCGATGAGCGACGTAATGTTGGCGCGCGAGTTTGTTCCCAATACGCCCTGCCTGGTTAACGCGGGCAAGAACAATGGCCAGCTCGCTGCCTGCTTTGTTCTCGATGTGCCGGATTCGATAACCGGAATCATGGATCATGCCAAGGCTGCGGCGACGATTCATCAAACCGGCGGCGGCACCGGCATGACCTATGAATTCCTACGACCCTCGGGAGCGCTCGTCGGTTCAACTCGCGGAGTGGCTTCCGGTCCCGTGTCGTTCATGAACATCGTCAATCAGGTGACTGACGTAGTGAAGCAGGGTGGCGTTCGTCGTGGCGCCAACATGGGCATGATGCGCGTTACCCATCCTGACGTGCTGCGCTTTATTCACGCGAAAAATGATCAGCACTCGCTGACAAACTTCAACATCTCGGTAAACGTTACTGATAAGTTTTTGAAAGCCGTTGATAACAACGAATGGTTTCAGCTCGAGTTTAATGGCGAGTCGTGGACCGACTCTATTCAGGATCCGGTGCGCGACTTTGAGGACTACGTGGTCTACCGCCGGCCGGATGGGACAACCGTAACTTTCCCAGACAAGCAGGCGTTCCAGATCGCTAATCTTTCCGACTGCACCATTGAAGAGCCGCCGCGGCCGGGCATGGTCTATGCGCCGGACATCTGGAACCGCATCGTTGCCAGCGCACACAAATATGCGGAGCCGGGCATCGCTTTCATCGATGAGGTGAATCGTCACAACCCCATGATGAAGTCGATGGGGCCGATTTATTCGTGCAACCCGTGTGGTGAGCAATTTCTCCACTTCTCAAACTCCTGCAACCTCGGCTCAATCGATTTGAACAAGTTCTATGACCCCGAGAACCGCGTTGACTGGGATCGCCTGCGCGAGGTCACGCATCTTTGCACGCGTTTCCTCGACAACGTGATCGACACCTGCGCCTGGCCCTTACCTGAAATAAATGATGTCGTCACCAGAACGCGTCCGGTGGGCCTGGGCATCATGGGCTTTGCGGATCTCTGTCTGAATCTGAAGGTTACTTACGGCTCGGCTGCGTCCATCGACTTGATGGACGAGATGATGGGTTTCATTCGCCGCGAGGCCTGGAATGCCAGCATCAAGCTTGGCGCCGAGAAGGGTGTGTTCCCTGAGTTTGAACCCAACCGCGAAGCTTATGAAGACTTTCTTTACAACCAGATCGGCGTTTCGCGTGATGTGCCCTTGACGCCGCGCAATTACGAAGTGACAACGATCGCGCCAACCGGGACGATTTCTCTCGTCGCGGAAACGTCGTCCGGCATCGAGCCAAACTTCTCCTGGGCTTATGTGCGCAAGGATACGCTGGGTACGCGGACGTATGTGCATACACTGGCGGCGCAAGCTTTGGGGATCGAAGTCGATCAAACCGAGCAGGAGTCGATCGACAAAGCGGCCGACTATGTGTGTGAACACGAAAGCGATTTGCCGCAGTATTTCATTTCGGCGATGAATATCGGCGCTGAACAACACGTGCACGTCCTGGCGGCGGCTCAGCGGAATGTTGATAACAGTGTTTCAAAGACCTGCAACGGCGCGGTCAATGACACGGTTGAGTCTGTCGATAGTCTTTACAGACTAGGACGCCAGCTTGGCTGCAAGGCCGTCAGTTACTACCGCGACGGCTCGCGCGACAATCAGGTGCTCACCTCGATGAAGGCGTCGGATTCGCCAGACTCGCCGGATATGGCTGCGAGTAGCGAGCTGGCTTGCAATCCCGAGGCGATGGTGGAAGTTCTCGACGAGCCGCCGGCCAGCCATGCTGATGCGGCGCACATTATTTCTATGGACGCTCCGATGGATCCGGAGGCGGAAGGCCTAGCGCGCGCCGAAGCGGGCGCGACCATCAGAGAGCAGGCGGATGCGGAGGCGAAGTTAACTGCCATACGCATCGAGCGGCCGCGCGAGCTGAGTGGCGCTACCTGGCAGATTCCGTTTGACGGCCAGAACCTCTACGTCACCGTCAATCACGACGGCAATATGATTCAGGAAGTTTTTGCCACTGGTCCAATCTCGGGCGGCGTGGGACTGCTTGCTTCGAAGATGCTGCGCGGCGGTTTCGATGCAGCCGAAGTTGCCTACAGTCTTAACAAGGTGACCGGCACACACGCCGTTTGGTTCAACGAACGTCTGTTGACTTCGCCCGAGCAGGCAGTTGCCGAATGCATCATGATCACCAACCGCCGCGTGCAGCACCTCCCTGACTCCGCGCGCGCAGTCGGCAAACAGCAGGCGCAGCTTCACTCAGAACAGACGCCGGTTACCGGCGCGATCATGTCCACAATGATCGGCATCTGCCCCGAATGCCACGGCCAACTCGAACACGCCAGCGGCTGCGACTTCTGTCGGGATTGTGGCTATAGCAAGTGTAAGTAGTCGATGTAACGCAAACTGCTTAGTTTTGCGAACTGCGGCGGTAGCCCGACCCTGAGGGAGGCGCAATTATCTCAGCGTCAAATGGAAATTAACGAAAGGAATAGAACAGACAAATCTAACAACAGAGCGATCGAGGGACGAGCTAACAACTCCAATGTTTTCTTCGTTACTAATGATGCTAACAATGCGCGAATCGCTCGCGCCGGATGAAACCAACGCACTAATAGTTTTTCCAAGACTCAGCTAGATAAAGCAGAAGCCTTCCAAAAACCAGCTTGGCAGTCGCGAGTTTTCGCGACGGCTTTCTGTTCTTGTGTTGGTTCTATAGGTTACTTGGAATGGACTCTAATCCCGCAGATAGCGTGTGCGAGCAGCACGCGAATATAACCTGTCGAACGGGCGAACGCTGCACTGCGAGATCTTCGGCTCCGTCCCGGGACACCCACCACGAGGCAGAGTGCTCGGCGGTGGCTACATTGGCGTGGATGGCGGGCTGAGTGCGAATCTCGTTCTTACGGGGCAGCCGGAGGATATTGCCTCGGCCCATTGGTCAGCGGTCGAATTAACAGTCATGGCATTGATTTTCGGAGAGGCGCGGTTGAAGTTATATAGGGAAGCCGGCCTATCGGACGCCACGATCCGATACGCCGAGTTCATGAATGGAAATGAGCCTTGGCGTCGTGACAGTCCTTCTTACTTCGGGTTTAGAAGTCCGGACCTTCTTTTCGAGCATTTTGGCTTCACTGGGATGGGAGTTTACCAACTCCAAACCGCAGATTTAGATCGCGTATTCAACGAGGTCATTACGTTAGGAATCCGAATGCCCCGACGAAAGGATTAGGCCTATAATCAAAACCCACACAGCAGCATTGCCTCAAAACGAATTGCTCAGCGGCAATTAGTAGCGTAATACCTAGTGATACCGTTGAGGACGTATTGAACGGCAAGGGCGGCGAGGACGATGCCCATGACGCGCGTTGCTATGGGGACGCCACCTTCGCACAACAGCCACCTTCACCTGTAACGCGATCAAAAGCACGCCACGCCGAAGGCGTCAAATAACTTAGCCCGGCGTAACACGCCGGGTTAGGACCGCCAACATACAAACCCA
>DIYZ01000058.1 GCA_002427845.1 Chloracidobacterium sp. UBA6041
CACGATGGGCCGGAATACGCACTTCCAGCATACTCACTTGTAAGTGTGTATGGTTGCTGCTACATTCAGCCGCCTCCGAACAATTGCCTGGCGCGGATAGATCCCTCGGACGCTACTCGAGGAGGTGAACGGATTGGAAAGTCCCTACATTGCAGGTTCGATAGTCGAGAGTGCTGTGGCCCTGGTTCTCGTGGAAGCCGGGCCTCGTTCGAACGCGATGACAGTTTCGTTTTTCTCAGAAGTCGCCCACCACCCTGCCGCGCTTTGGGTATCGATTTCTCCTTCGGCTCACACTCATTCACTAATCGAAGAAACCGGCAGGTTTACACTTGCGGTTCTCAACCAGACGCAAAAATCACTAGCTCTTCATTGTGGAACAGTCTCGGGGAAGGATGAAGATAAGTGTGCGACTCTTGACCTTTACAAAAGTCCCGGCGGCTTTTTATTTCTTCGTGGAGCACTTGCGTCCACTGGCTGCGCAGTGCGAGAGAGTGTACCACTAGGCGATCACACCTTGTTTGTTGCCGATATTCTCGAGTCCCATCTCGATTCCCGTAAGGCACACCTTAGGCAACTTCTGTTGTCAGATCTATAAGCCTCAATGCATTGGCCCGGAAGAACAATTTGGGACACGCGCATTCAGACCGTATGTGGAATTCTTAGCGCTCGTGGCGATAACAGCACCGAGGTCTACTTCTCAGCAACCTTTGCCCAAGTTTCTCTCTCTCCTCCGCGCGTGATCGTAAATCCGAATCGCATGTATGCCATCGAAGAGGCTATTCGCACCAGGCGGCGCTTTGCCATCAATGTATTGCCTGTCGCGGAAAAGGATCAGCTGATTCGTCTCATGCGCATGCGGCGGCGGCAACCGAACAAGCCGGAGCTATTAGGTCTTACGATCTGTGAGAATGAACACGGAATACCGTTTGTTAAGGACTGTTTGCGAACTATCTTTTGTGAGCTAGAGAGGGAAATACCCAGTGGTGATCGACAACTTTACGTTGCCAGGGTAATCGAGTCACGGGAGCATCCAGCATACGCTGGGCAAAGGCCACTTCTTTTCGGCGAGATCACTCCGTCCCGCTTTCCCTCTTTGCGAAAAGCTGCGCGCACGGCCGCGATAGTCACAGGCAGCTTGGATTTCGCGAAGAAGGTGCTGGGGAGGCTGCGACCGCTACCGCCACCAAATATCGCCAAGGCTACCTACGAAATGGGAGGAGCTACCGAGCCGGAACTCAAACTCATCTTGTCATACGGTGTTTTAGATAAGGGACACACGCTAACTCCTCCGGCCGCTCCAGCCATCGTGCGCGGGAAGGTTGGCATCTGCGTGGTAGGAACTGGCTGGGGCGCATTTCACTGTGGTCTGATCAAACGAGCGAGCCCGACCTCTCCGTTATTTGTCTGTGGTCAAAACGAGGAAAGAACGGCCTGCCTGGCAAAAGCCGTCGGGGCCGACGGTTTCTTTGTCGGTATTGAGAAGGCTGTCGCTGATCCTCGTGTTCAGGCGCTGACTTTGGCTTTGCCTCATGATCTTCACCGTCAGGCCGCGGAAATTGTTGCGGGAGCAGGCAAGCATGCCCTGGTCGAAAAGCCGATTGCCACGAACCTTCATGATGCTGACGCCATGATAGCCGCCGCCAATCGAGCGGGCACTATTCTGATGGTTGCGGAAGACATGCACTTCCGACCAGCGATCAGTGAAACGTTTCAACGAATCTTGCGAGGAGACATCGGTGAGCCTCTATATTTTCTCGCCCACGCTGCCAGCGTTCGTCGTCCACGCGGGTGGGCTGCACAATCGGAGCGAATGGGTGGGGGCGTATTAATGGACATGGGAGTGCATTACGTGCGCGGTTTGCGTCTGCTAATGGGAGAGCCAGATAGCGTAGTTGCGTCGCGAGCCATGCAAATCGACACGAAGATTTCCGGCGAAGATAGCGTCCAGGTTTTGTTTTCCAGTGAGGTTGGTTGGGAAGCCCACATGCTCTTGAGTTGGTCGTCGCTACGCGGCAATCTGCCTGATATCGTAGTGGCAGGCGAGCAGGGCACTTTTCATCTATGGGCCGGCACAAGTTTCATAGACTACTATCCGGTAGCTCCAAGACTACTTCCACAGCTGATATCCTTCGTCAGACCTTACTGGCTACAGGAGAAACTAATGAGGCCAAAGATGGGTCGCCTCAGAATCTCACTACGCGACAAAGAGAGTTCAGGCTATCTAGGCGAGGTCAAAGAGTTTCTCGCCGCGATAGTTGACGAGCGCCAGCCCGTTTCCCCACCTAAAGACGCGCGCCGCGACTTGGAAATTGTGCTGGGTTGTTACGATGCACTCTCAAGACAGAGTCGCGTGCACATTCAACCAGTAGAGTTCGAAGGTTGACCGGTGAGTTTACGTGGGCCGACTACGCAATCAGGCGGAAACCCAATAGTAAACCATCTTCAAATACTCAGTGGGGACCATCATCCAACCGCGAGGATGCAGCCACCACGTCGATGGCGGTGGGGTCTGCTGACCAGTCGCCGGATGCTCAAGGCCAATCGCGACACTGCTCGTGGCAAAAGCCGTTCGGAAGGTGCTAAGCGCGCGGCGCGAATGATAAGCCGACGTGACCACTATTAGTGAGTGCAAGCCTCTGGTATCGCTGTAACTTCGCAACAGAGCTGCCTCATCGTGCGTGCTGTAAACCGGCTGGGGAATTACTTCGATAGCCGACTGAGGCACGCCCGCATGCGTGAGTTCGCTGATGGCGCGTTCATAGAAAAAGGGATTGCGTTGTTCTACGCTTGACCAACCGCCCTGCCGGTTATCATTCGTCAAGATAATTTTCGGCGAGCGACCTTCTCTGAAAAGAGCCGCCGCTTTTTGAGCGCGCTCGACGTATGTACTCGACCCACTCAATACTACTATAGCATCGGAACGCGCGAGCGGTGCGTCCACAACCAACCATCGTGCTCCGGCCCAGGCGAGCAACGACCAGATAGCGAGCAACAAAAAAGCGACCAATAGGCGCCGCCGGATTCTACTTCGCCTTGCTCGAATCTCAGTCACGCTTCTATGAATTGCTTACTCAAAACTGCACAACCCTCACCAACAAATACCTTGATATGATTCATCCGAATGGTCGTCAAATATTCTGACTAAGTCTATTAACACCTGATTGGCTTTCATTTTGTCTTTAACCTGCCGAAACTCGGCGGCCTTACTCCCGATAACCACAACGTCCACGTCCGCGACGACTGCATCGATGCTTGTCCGCATTAACTCAGAAATGTGTGGAATCTCCCGTTCGATGTAATCTTTGTTGGCTCCGAATAGCCGCGCGAGTGAAACGTCTCGGTCATAGAGCAAGAGCTTGTAACCCTTGCCAATCAAAGTCTCGATCAAGGTCACCATCGGAGACTCGCGCAAATCGTCAGTGCCGGCTTTGAAACTGAAGCCCAGCACGCCCACTCGCTTCTTCCCCGTCTTCACTACCATCTCCACCGCACGCTCAATCTGCAAGCGATTGCTAGGTAAGATGGCGGAAAGCAGTGGCACTTCCACATCGAGTTCCTTTGCCTTGTAGTTGATCGCTCGCAGGTCTTTCGGCAAACACGAACCGCCAAACGCAAAGCCGGGTTTTAGGTAATACGGCGACAGGTTGAGTTTTGTATCCCGACAAAAAATCTCCATCACCGCATGGCTGTCAATCGCAAGTGCTTTACAGATATTGCCTACCTCGTTGGCAAAACTAACTTTCAGTGCGTGAAACGTGTTGCACACATACTTGATCATCTCCGCGGTTTTTACATCGGTCTCAAATAGTGGCGCATCGATGTTGGCGTAAAGCGCGCGAACGGTGCCGACAGTCTTTTCATCGTCTGCGCCAATCAAGGTGAACGGCGGAGCGTAGAAGTCTTTCAAGGAAGAACCTTCTCGCAAAAACTCCGGATTGATGCAAACGCCAAAATCCGAGCCGGCCTTTTTGCCGGTAGTCTTTTCCAACGTCGGCACCACCACATTCTCAATTGTGCCGGGCAACATTGTGCTACGCATTACCACCACATGCCGCGCCTGTTTAGTTTTTAGCGCGGCACCAATCTCTTCACAGACTCGGGTTATGTAACGAAGATCCAAACTTCCGTTGGCATTGCCGGGAGTGCCCACACACACCAGGGATATTTCGGACTGATTGACAGCGTCATCTACATTCGTCGTCGCCCTAAGGCGTCCTGCACTCACAGCCTCCTGCATGAGCTCGCCTATGCCGGGTTCAACGATCGGACTGTTCCCGCTATTTATGATCTCTACTTTGGCGGGATTGACGTCCACACCCGTCACGTCGTGTCCCTCTTTCGCGAAACACGCCGCCGAAACACAACCTACATAACCGATACCAAAAACGCTAAGCTTCATTCCGATTTCCTTCTAACCATCAGTTCAACCCGGTTTGGTGCGGAAGCAATCCCCATTCGCCAACCGCGACCAATTGAATTTCTCTTCTACCGGCAAGCAAATCCTTCCAGCTCATCGTGGCTTACGAACCAAGCCTAGCAAAAAGCTAGAGCCCCAGGTCAAATGGATCGTAAAAAAAACCAGAGGAATAGCCAGCAACATTCCCAGCCCGTCGTGATTGCGTCGCATGATTTGCCAGCCGAAAGCTAACGACAACAAAACGTATAGTCCGATCTCCAGACTCAAGAGGAGCGCAAAAGGTGGCCAGAAAACACTAAGCATCATCAAACAAACCAGCGAAAAAACGAACGCGGGAGCAACCAGATGACGCAACTTTATCGAACCCGGATGCAAGCGAACCATGCGCGCCTTCCAGCCTCCATAACGACGATACTGAGCTGCTAGATCTCTGAATGAGGTCCGCGCAAAATAGTCGCAATGCCCTGAACGATCCAAAATCACCTCGAGTCCCGCCAAACGCACACGGTAGTTGAAATCATAGTCTTCGTTTGTCAATAACGACTCGTTGAAGCCTCCTAACTCTTGCCACAGAGACTTACGAAAACACGCAAAGGCGACTGTATCTACAGTCTCTTGCAAGGCTGCTCCTTCGCTTAGCCGGTACTTCGCATCGCCAATCCCAAAAGAATGTGAAACAGCGCCGGCGATCGCGCGCGCCAGCAACGTGTTTGTTCCCGCGCGAACACGGCATGGCATCCCAACAACACCAGTATTGTGTTGACCAAGCACTTCAACACAGCGGCGTATATAACCCTCCGAGGGCACTGCATGAGCGTCCATGCGAGCAATGATGTCTGCTCGTGCGGCTGAAACTCCTAGATTGAGCGCCGTGGGAATGTTGCGCTTCGGATTGTCGATTATGGTTACCGACAGATCCGGGTGCTTTGCCTTAAACTCAGAAACTAAATCGCGCGTCTGGTCCTCCGACACCCCATCGACCACAATAATCTCAAAGCGGCTCTTTTCATATTGCCCCACCAACTGCTCGAGGGCTTTCACTATGAAACGTTCCTCGTTGTAGCTCGGGATTACGACAGAAACGAATTCACATTCAGCAGGCAATGCCGGTCGCATGAAAGTTTCGTCGCTCGTTGCGACATTCTCCTGTGTACTCGCTGTCATTCCTGCACTTACCGGCTCACTAAAACACCTTCATCTTCAACCGAGGTTTGCACTGCTGCCTTGCTCACGGTGTTCTCGCATATCAATGCAAAGTTTTCAGCTGCCCGGCGCCAGCCAAACGTTTCTCTAACTCTCGCGGCCGCGCGTTGGCCCAGACGGCGAGCCAGGGCCTGGTCCTGCAACAAACGCACTACCGATCCAGCGAAGGTTTCGGGAGTGTCCGCCAAGATCAATTCCTTGTTGTTCCGAACCGGCAGTCCTTCCGCCCCAACACTGGTTGACACGACTGCCTTCTCCATAGCCATTGCCTCGAATATTTTCAGCCGCGTGCCGCCTCCGATGCGCAAGGGAACGATATAGACGGCTGCTTTCTCCATGAAGGGCCGCACGTCGTCCACTCGTCCGGTCACAACAATTGAATCGTCGTGCTTACTCAGTTCGAGCAAGCCCGGATAAGGATTGCGGCCTACCACGGTAAGAGTCACGTCGGAAACCTTCTGCTTTATCAGCGGCATGATCTGTTCGGTGAAATACCGAATAGCATCTTCGTTCGGTAGCCAGTCCATCGAACCTGTAAATACCAGACTGTTTGCCTCAGACGCGACGGCGCCACTTGGTTTAAAGAATTCTACGTCGACTCCTGTGGGCACATCGTAAACATTTTCCGTCTCATATTCGCGCCTTATCATTTCGCGATCTTCACGTGACACCGTTACCACAGTATCGAATCGCCCGCATGACTGGCGCTCGAAGGCGCGCATTTTGCGCCACTGCCCACGAAGATAGGCTCGCTTCACCGGATTCGACTGGACTTCGTAATGACGCTTCCAGATCATAGCTTCGACGTTATGTTGAAAGAGCACGGTTGGACACGCCACCTCTCGGGGCACGTTAACTGCCGGCGCAAGAAAATCACAGACGATGACATCACAACCGCGGGAAGCACTGAGTTGGGATACCTGTTCCCGCATCGGGGCGGAATCATATTTGTTTATCGCATAAGGCAATGGCGACAGCAGGTTCGAAGCCAGCTCGGAATAAAACGCCGCGCTGAATTTGGCGGTTGTGCGATGGGGAATACTGATAACCCCGTGGCAATACTCGGTCGCTTGTTCGCGCGCGTCTACGGCAGCCGCACCATCATCCAACGTAAGATAAGTGATCTGGTGGTCCCGCCTGAGCTCTTTGAGCATTTGATACGTGCGTATCTTCCCGCCCTTGTCGACGGGATGTAGTAATTCGGTTTTCAGCCAGAGAATATGCACGATTAGAAGTTCCGCGACGTCGTTTGGGCATTAAGAATTCGAGAGTATGGCATACGCGGGCTCAAGAACTTACCTGAGCATATTCCAGTTGTTTCTGCTCGTGCGTCTGGCCTTGTTCACCATCGAAAAACTGTCGCTGCCAGATTTCGAAATTCACGAGCGCCCATAGTCGCTCTGAGTGATTCTCGCCACTGGTTTGATGACGCGCAACGAGGCTGCGAACAAAATCAGGAGAAAAGATTCTCCGGCTTAGGGCCCGGTCACTCAAAACATATTCGTCTATCACGGAACTGTAGGCACCGCGGAACCAGGCTCCGATCGGCACAGGGAATCCCATTTTGGGCCGCGATAGAATAGCTTTGGGCAGTAGGCCTTTCATGCTTTCGCGCAGTACGTATTTCGTCGTCCAGCCGCGCAACTTCAATCGCTGCGGTAACCCGCACGTGAACTCCACAAGCTTATGATCGAGAAAAGGCACGCGACTCTCGACGGAAGTTGCCATGCTCATCCGGTCCTGCTTCATCAGCAATTCGTGCAGGTAGGTTTTGATATCAGCATAAAGCAAGCGGTCGAGAAAAGAAGTCGCGTCAGTCTCTTTCAGCACCTCCCGCAACCCCATGTAGGGATCGGTCGTTCCCAATCGCTCTTTCATTTCGGGGGCCAATAATTCCTGTTGCATCGCGCGGGGAAACACTGCGAAGTTATCAAAGTAGATACTCTCAATGTCTGGTGAAACAGCCAGAAACGAGCGCAGAAGCTTTTGCCGCAGCTTCGCTCCGGGCATTCCCTCAATCTGCTTGCGCAAAAGATTTCTGACACTGTTGGGTGTGAGGCTGTAATAACGCGCTCCCAAAGCAAGATTCAGAATTGTCTTCCGATAACGAGCATAACCGGCGAGCAGTTCGTCGCTGCCCTCCCCCGTTAGTACAACCTTGACGTGCTGCGACGCCAGCAGCGAAACGAAGTAGAGCGCCACACTAGACGGATGCGCGAGCGGTTCATCTTCGTGCCAAACGAGCTTTGGCAGGGTAGCGAAAAAATCTTCCGGACTAACTACCACTTCGTGGTGATTTGCCTTGAATTCCCGGGCTACCAGCCGCGCATACTCGAGCTCGTTTGCTTCGCGTTCTTTAAAGGCGACAGAGAATGTCTTGATCGGCTCTGTTACCATCCCGCTCATCACTGCCGCAATAGCCGATGAGTCAATGCCGCCCGAAAGGAACATTCCCAACGGCACATCGGCCATCAGGCGCAGGCGCACTGACGTGCGAAATAGTTCGCGCCACTCGTCTACGTAGTCTCTGTCGCTGCGACCCTCGTCTGCATGCCTGACAAAACTAACGTCCCAGTATCGGCTGACCCGCAACTCACCGTCGCGCCAAAGCATGATGTGACCGGGGAGCAGACGCTTTACGCCACGAAATAAAGTCTCCTCACCAGAAGGTGCGTGGTTGGCCAGATAATCCGGCATCACACAGTAGTTGATTTCAGGTTTGATTGCGCCCGCTTCGAGCAGAGTCTTGATCTCCGAGCCAAAATAAAGCGAGCCGTCATCGGTGTAAGCGTAGTAAAGCGGTTTCACTCCCAGGCGATCGCGAGCAACAAACAACTCCTTGCGACGCTGATCCCAGATGGCAAAGGCAAACATGCCGCGCAAGTAGTCAACGCAGTGCTCACCGTGTTCTTCGTAGAGATGCAGGATTGTTTCGGTGTCGCAATGTGTTTGATAAACGTGGCCCTTGGCTTCCAACTCCGCACGAAAATCAGCGTGGTTATAGATCTCGCCGTTGTATGTGATATGAAGAGTCTCGTCCTCATTCGCCATTGGCTGATGGCCAGCCGCGACGTCGACAATGCTCAGACGGCGGTGGCCCAAGCCGACAGCACCATCAATGAAGATGCCTTCGTCGTCCGGTCCACGATGGGTGATTACGTCGCGCATGCGCTTGAGCACGGCGGCATCAATCATGCGCCGTGATCTACTCGAAAACGCAATGCCGTTAATACCACACATGATCTAGCGATTTCGGATTTCGGATTTCGAATTGCGAATTTCTAGTTTTGAACTACCGATTTCCAAGTCCGAAGTTCGTAATCCGGAGTTTTCCTCCTCGTCCGTTATATCAAATTGAAATTGGTTACCGGCGCGTCGGGCTGCCAAGTAGCTAATCCTTTTTCCTGACTTAAAGATCGCTTTTCCGTCCAACAACAGGCTCTGGCCTCCAATTAGAACTAACTCTTCCGGGAGCGATCCGTCCTCTCGGGAAAACCGCGCCCATGTCCATTCAAAATCCGAGGCCAGCCGGGCAGTCTCGATTTGTTCCCGGGCGCGAATCATAACAATGTCCAGCCAATTCTCATTAGCAACTTCGAAGGCCCGACCGCCTATCGTCTCAATCTCAGTCACACGCCAACGGGCCTGGGCCGTGCGGGGCATCAGCAGACTGACTGCGTCGCGGGCTCCGCTCAACAGAGCCGAAAAGACATAAACGCGCGCAGGGTCCTTTTGTGCGTAACAGTGCGAAACCCAGCCTTCTTCCCGTCTCCACCGGCCGTGTTCGGCAAAGGCGTGGACGTCAAGGCCGGAGGCGCCGTTGTTTTCGGCAATAAACGCATCTTGTCCGGCAACTGCTTCAATCAAAGAATCGGAGGCAGGGTCAAAATGGAACCAGAGATCCACGCTCCGTTCTCCGGCAGATTCTAGATGGTCGCGAATTACCCAATAATCGTGTTTGAGAAACAGAATGCCGCGTTCATGTGTTGCGGGCTGCGACATCATCGCATAGCCATCGTGAGCACCGGCTACGTAGTCGAAGCGGTCTCGACTGAGCCAGGCGAGACGTTGGCAGCGAGCAATACTCTTCCACGAAAACGGTCCAGCTAAAACCGAAGACGACTGTCGGTCTACCGTCAAGGTGTTATGAGCGGGTGAGCTGCGAAACCAATCGCGCAATTCCTTTGTCCCAGTGTAAGTGTAAGTGCCGGGATCGACGAGCAGCGTCCGCCCATTCGCGGCCAGCTCAAACGCCAGCGCGTCGGCATGCGCATGCCCACAGTTAGCTTGGCCGTGAGTCCCACAGTCAAAAAGCAGATAGTTTGCATCTGGCGTCCAGTCGTCTCGCATCACGTAGTAGCCGCCGCTTTCAAAGGCAACTGATTGCTTTGAAGGCTCCCCAGCCACAATCCGATCAAGACGCTGCAAGCCCTCTGCTCCCAGGAGCCAGAGCGTTTCTTCCGCCGGACCTGCCGCAACAAACTTATAGTCGGGTCGGTCAAACAGTGCCGCGCCCGTCGACAGCGTTGCACGAAAATCATTTGCCGGACGTCGATCGAGCATCGTCAACCTGCCACCATCGTCGTCGCCAAACAAGGGTGTCGTGCCATCCGGTCTCGTGATGTACATTAAATGATCGAGCAGGGCTTTCAATTTGTCGTCAACCGCGTTCGAAACAACCTCACCGTTCGCCTGCCCGAGAATCAGAAAATGAATATAGAAGTCCGAGGTGTAGCGATGGTAGTAACTGGATTGCTCAAAGTAGACGCCGTCGGGTCGCACGTGAATTGGAAGCTGCTCCAACAAAATCCGCTTACCCGTTTGCCGCCATCGCTCCGCATCCTTGAATTCGGGCAACAGTATGCCGAGGTAAAAAAGACCGAGTGCCTCGCCAGTCAGGTGTGTATTCGGGCTGAAGTAGGTGGAGAGGTAGGTTTCCAGATGCCTGGAGTTCAAATACAGAAACTTCAGGGCTCGAATAAATGTGCGCGGTGAAAAGGATGTGGAGTCTTTGAAAAAATAGACAGCCCAAAGCCACGAAATGGATCGGAAGGCGATTTCCAAACTGCTGGCCCAGTTAATGCCCAGCTTGGGCGGATTCTGATCCATCCAGCTTTCGAGATGTGCCGCAAACGTTTGGGCATATCGTTCGTCGCCGGTTAGCCAGTAAGCTTGACCAAGCGTGGTGAAATACTGATGACGATTCAACTCCCAAACGATCTTCTTGTCGCCGGCAACCTCTGCGTCGAGATAGTCGAGACGGCTCCAATGAATCAGTGGAGTGCGCTTTCCTGACACGGGTTCCAGATGCCAATCGATCGGCTGCCCAAAGCTCAGACCGCGGAAACCGAGCAGATCAAACTGGCCCTTCACTATGCGGTTGGACCGCTCGAGGATTTCTTGCTCGGCCGCGGGCCATCTGGTACGTAATTGTTCGACGGTGGCGTCCTGCGCGTCAAAGCTCGCGAAAAACCTTGGCGTTGGGCGCGACCGAAAATGCTCGAGAAAGTCCTGCGCCGACCAAAGCTCTCGGCCGATGCTTTCACGATCCAGCATGGCGAGCAGCTCGGCGTCGCTGGGCAGTTTCGTCAACGATGACCAACCGCGACGCTCAGCAAGCGCCGCGAGTTTCTGCACGCTCCGCATACGCAGTTCGTCAAAGCGCAGCTCTTTGATTTTCTTCCAGTTCGGCATGAGGTTGNNACTCAGGGCTCATTTGACGAGCCCCGGAACCGCCGGCCAACTCGTAGTACACATTCAACCACTGATTGCGAACAGCTCCCCACTGGTATTTCCTACATTCCTTGCGCGCGTGTTGAATGATGCTGTGCGCCAATGCCGAATCGTCAAGCAGATGCAGCGCGCTGGCGGCAAGTTGTTGATAGTCACCTCTTGGTACGAGCAAAGCAGTTTGTCCGGGCACAACCATATCCGGAATTCCACCCGCATCAGTTGTGACGACAGGCAGTCCGCAAGCAAATGCTTCAAGCAGCGAAAGCGGCTGGTTGTCGATCTGCGATCCGTTAAGGAAGATATCTGCGGAGTCGTAAAGTTCAACTACTCTTTCATGCCCGACTCTGCCTGTGAATTCCACATTTTGCAGATTCAGATCGCGCGCTAGTCGTTCTAGCGATCTTCGCTCAGGACCATCTCCGGCAACGATAAGACGGGCGTCAGGAATGCGCTTTTGAATAGTCGCGAAAGCCCGCAGGACGCGATCGACGCCGTAGTGTTTCTCGAAGTTTCGATTGGAAAGGAAGACGGGACGCAGTGACAGGCGCTCGCGAAAACGAAAGCAGTCTGTTTCGATCAGGTTGTAGATCGGCTTTGCAGGAAGGCCAACCTTCGCAAAGATTCGAACAAGATAAGACGAGGGCACGATCAATTCGTCCGCCAGGCGAATCGTGGGAATGGCCGAACGGCGCCAGCGGTGTAAGTGATCCTCGGCCTCACCACTGTGGTAATTGAGCAATAGCTTCTTGCCGTAAAGCTTTCCCACCAGTATTGCCGGGGTAGGGGCTAACAGGAAGGAAAAATATGAAGCAGAGAAGATGTGGACGACGTCGTAGTGCCGTACCCGATTCAAGAGCGAGGCGAGATAAGCGATCGAGGTCACGACCGTGCGAACATATTTGATCGCCTGTAACTTTCGCAAAACGCCCGGCAAACGAGGATTGACCGGCAAAAAGCCAACCTCGAGCCCCGGCTCCTGGCGCAGTCGGTCCAGCAAACGCGCCGCCTGAACAGCCTGCCCACCCAGGATGTCAAACGATGGAGCAACGATAAGCACGCGCAAGAGTTTTGAGTCCGCGTCGTTCCGCGAGTGAGCGCGTTGTCTTCCGCTTTGGCTGTTGTGGAAATTCTCCATTCGATTGCTACGCGTCCATCGTCCCTGCCTCAAGACCGCCGCCGGGTGGTCAGCAGTCTATCGTATAACGTCTCGGTGACTTCCAGTTGAGCTTCGCACGAAAACTTCTCTTCAACTACTCGCTGTCCGCGTTCACCCATAACACGCGCGCGTTCTCGATCCTGGAGCAGCGACACAATGCGTTCAGCCATCGTTTGGTAGTCACCGGAAGAAACCAGATAACCTGTTTGCCCTTCCGCGACCGCTTCGCGGGCGCCACCTACATCTGTTGCCACGACGGGTCGCGCGGCAGCCATGTATTCGAGAATCGCATTTGAGAAGCCTTCAGCTTTCGAACTCAAAACGCAAACGTCAGACAGCTTCAGCAGAGCACCCACGTCATCGCAGCGACCAAGAAAGAATGTGCTCCTCTCAATACCGAATTCCTTTGCGATGGCCCGAAACTCGTCAGCCAACTCTCCTTCACCGGCTAGCAGAAACGAGGCCTCCGGAACCGTTTCCTGCACCAACCGAGCCGCATTCAGGAACATCGGAAAGTCTTTCACTTCGTGTCGCATGTTCGCCACGATCGTAACAAAGCTTCTTCGTATACCGTGTAACTCCGGCGGCAATCCCAGCAGTGAAAGCAGTTCTGACCGCGATGTCGTCGAGGACAGCCGCTTGATATCGAGACCGTTATAAACCACACTGATCTTAGTGTCCCTAATTCCTTGTTCGATAAGTTTTCTGCGCACGGCCTCCGAATTAGCGACAACGTGATGGGCAAGTCCGTACGCAAACCCCTGAACCCTCTTTTGTGCTCCAGTGCGCATGCCAGACGTCTCTCTCATTGATGCGATGCGCGCCGGGCGATGCGCAAATGAGCCTGCAGCCATGCCAAACACGTTTGTGTAAAAATCGTGAGTGTGGAGAATGTCAATTCGCTCCCGGCGCAGAAAAGCGATCAGCCGCCGAAGCTGAGCAAGCGCGTTGCTGTCGTAGAAACTGTTGAGGGGAAACGAAGCGATTTCGCCAAGGTTTAGCTCGTCTACCGCGGCGCGCAGACTTCCTTCGGGACTAAGGCTGGCAAGCCGAACATTGAAGCGTCCGCTCTCGTGCAGAAGACGGGTCAACTGGATGGCCTGCCGTTCAGAACCGCCTTGATGAAAACTGTCGATCAATTGAAGAACAACGGGCTTCAACTATACTCCGTCTACTAGACTGCCTCAGGAACCAGATTGATTTCATCTCGCCGCGCGCGCAAACCGCTTTCATCTACGAATTGGCGGTGCCACAACTCCAGCATCAGCAAGGCCCATAGACCCACCGAGTGATCTCGCCGACCGCGCTCGTGTTCGTCAAGCAACACTTCCAAGTATGCAGGATTCACGTAGCCGCGCTCGCGTGTGCGGGAATCGCTCAGGATTTCATGCATACGTTCTCGCAACTGCTGGTTGATCCATTCCTGAACGGGAACGCCAAACCCCTGCTTCGGCCTGTTCAGAATTTCCTTCGGGACCAGATCGCTGACCGCGCGCTTCAGAATGTGTTTCGTTTCATTCCCCGCCAGTTTCATTGAGGCCGGTATACGAGTGACAAAGTCAATTAGCTTATGATCGAGTAAAGGCGCGCGGGCTTCGAGAGAGACTGCCATGCTCATGCGATCGACCTTCGTCATAATGTCGCCCGGCAGATACGTCTTGCTGTCGAGGTATAGTAGCCGATCAAGTGAGTTACCGGTGCCCACTTTCGCCGCCAGTTTATGAAAGCATTTTGTTACCCAATCTCCGTCTCTTAGTTGCTCTCGGAAGCCGTCTGTGTAGAGCGACTCCTTGTTGAGGCGTGTAAAAACAGAAACACTGTCCAGATATCGATCGATTGGATCGAGTGAAATGTTGTAGATGAAGTTACGACCGAGGGTTCCATGTGGCAGATGCGAACTGAGGGGTTGCATCAATCCTTTCCGCAACAGCCCCGGCATAATGGAGAACGCGCTTCTGCCTCTGTCAACAACGTAACGGGTATAACCAGCGAAAAGTTCGTCGCCACCATCGCCTGATAACACTACGGTAACGTGTTCGCGAGCGAGCTTCGAAACCATATAAGTGGGTATGGCTGAAGAGTCTGCGAAGGGCTCATCAAAATGCCAGGCAAGCTCGTCAACAATGCTGCAGATCTCGGGAGTCACAACAAACTCGTGATGGTCGGTGCCATACTTTTTGGCAGTGAGTCGGGCGAACTCCAGCTCGTTGTAGCTGTCCTCGTGAAAACCGATGGAGAACGTCTTGACCGGTTGCTCCATGTGCCGCGCCATCAAAGCGACTACCGTACTCGAGTCGATACCTCCGGATAGGAAAGCCCCCAGGGGCACGTCGGAGACCAGACGCAGGCGTACCGACTCATCAAGCAACTGGCGCAGTTCCTCGAGATACTCGTTTTCGTTTCTGGTTTCAGACGGGCTGAATTGAAAGTCCCAGTACTGAGCGATTCGAACCTCTCCTTTGGAGAAGGTGAGATGGTGTCCAGGCGGCAGTTTATGTACCCCGCGAAAGATGCTGAGAGGATCGGGGACGTAGCCAAGTGTCAGATAAGCGTCGAGGGCCTCCGGATCGGTCTCCCGAGGAACGCCAGGATGCTGGAGTAATGCCTTTAGTTCAGAGCCGAAAACAAACGTGCCATCCGGGGTAGTGGTGTAATAGAGCGGCTTCTTTCCGACGCGGTCACGCGCGATGAAAAGTCGCTGCGCCTTATCGTCCCAGATGGCAAACGCAAACATCCCGCGCAAATGGTCCACGCACGACGCTCCATATTCCTCATAAGCATGAACGATCGCCTCGGTGTCTGAGTGGGTCCTAAAAACGTGACCTCTACTCTCGAGGCGATGTTTGAGTTCCAGGAAGTTGTAGATCTCACCATTGAAGACAATGGTCGCGGAGCCGTCTTCACCCGAGATGGGTTGCTGCCCTCCCGCTAAGTCGATAATAGACAGCCGGCGCATCCCCAGCGCAACGCCATCCTTGATGAGCACGCCTTGATCATCCGGGCCCCGATGAGTGATGACATGGCACATGCAGTCGAGTATCTCTTCGCGCACGCCCGGCTCGCGAACTTTGCCGACGCTCCAGAGATCAATGAATCCTGTAATACCGCACATGCTGTTAGTCTAACCTTTTATGGCTTCAATTGACTGGATTTGTCCTGGCTTTCGCGGTGAAACGGACAATTCATACCTTGAGGGATTTTATACTGCCAATCTGGCGTTTATTCAAAACCAGCATTGTGTTCAGGTGGGAAAAAATTTCGAGGACAATTCTTGCTTGAGGAAAACATTAACGATTCGAGAATTCCCACCGACGCGCCTTCGCAATCAGCGGAAGGCGCCTCCGCTGAGTATTGCGCAAAGCACCGAGCCTGCCGCATTTCATCTTTAACGATTGAACGGGCCTGGCCGCCAAGGACGGATCGCCCGCCTATGGTTGTCGCCAGCCATGGATCATAACGGCTTTGGTCGGCAACCTGCGGCGTGTCCTCGAATGAATGTATCCAAAAACGGCCGGCCCATGAGGTACAACAAGGCAAATGTGTAGATTTCGATATCTGAATGCTCCTTGAAAACGTAGCCTCGGATGTCCAATTGATATTTGAGTTCGAGGAAGTTGTCGGTCTCACCATTGAAGACAATAGTGGCGAAGCCATCTTCGCCGGAGATGGGTCCTACCCTCCCGCTAAATCGATAATCGAAAGCCGCGCATCCCCAACGCGACGCCATCCTTCACGAAAACACTCTGATCATGGTAGCTTCAATCACCGCCGATTGGCTGGTGAGAATTGTTCTCGGACCAAGTGGGTCAAGGTAATTCCGATCTTCATGATTTTTGGGATTGCAGGGTTGATTCAGCCGGCGATTAATACTACTGGCTCGCTTTTAATAACACACGGAACAGGAGAGATGTTCCGCTGGAAACCGTATGTTCTTGATTTCTATCTTCTCTATAGTCGGCCCAATTGGTACGAGCGCCATGATTTTGATATATCGGGCGTGAGGGTTCCCATTCGGACGCGCGAGTCTCACGGCGACGATTGGATCCTCAGCGATGGTTGCAGGGGCGTTCATGCTGAAACGAGGGCGAGCGAGTGTCTTTCCTCTGGGATACGAAAACTTTGAATAATACAAAACCATCAATATCAGTCATCATTCCCACGACCTGCGAGTCCCGGCGCCAAATGTCATTGCTGCGGGCCATCTCAAGCGCGCAACGTCAAGAAGGTGTTGATACCAGGATTTTGACCATCGTTAACGGAGACCGAGTTGATCAAGCTATGTTCGAAAAGCTAGAGTCTATTGAGGGTCTTGAGGTCCATCGTCTTTCTATCGGAAGCTATGCGCTTGCAGTGGAATACGGTCGTTCAATCGTTACTACTGACTACTTCTCATTTCTCGACGATGATGATGAATACTTACCAAAGGCACTCAAAGTTCGAGTCGCACCAATGATCGATGAATCATGGATCGACTTTGTAGCGACAAATGGGTATCGAAACTTACACGGTGAGGATCAGCTTGCTCTTGATGACACCGCTGATATTGAACGGGATCCGCTTTTGTCTTTACTTCGGCGCAATTGGTTAGCCTCCTGTGGAGGGTTATTTAGAACAACAACAGTTACTTCTGACTATTTTGACCGCGATGTTGCAGGCATGGAGTGGACATACTTGGCGTTCCACCTGTTACAAAAACTTCGTGTAAAGTTCATTGATGTTCCTACGTTCAGAGTTAACGACACGCATGGGTCGCTCTCGAAATCCGTGACCTGGCTACTGAATGAGGTGAACACGATTGAGAAGATGATCGGCCTCAAGCCGAACGAATCGTTGTTGCCGATCTTGTTCAAACATCGCTGTGCCGCATTGCACGAGGCTGCCGACCTTCACAGAAAATCAGGCAATTATTATCTCGCCTGGAGGTTCCACCTGAGTTCGTTGCGACAGCCTTCAGGTTGGAAGTACATATGGTTTACGCGAAGGCTGTTACTCCCTAATATCTGACATGACGCTTAGAAAGACTATCCCGAACGGTAGGAGATCAGCAATTTCCCTATAAGGCTAGTTTCAATTCGATGCAACCCGATAAGGAATCCCAAGTCCGCTACTATGACGAACGCTTTGCTGGTTTCAGCTACCCTAACTCCTTACAACTGGAACGTGCTCTGAGTATTCTTGAAGCTCTTAGATCAACCGATATTGATAGCCCGCGGATACTCGATTTCGGATGTGGACCGGGTTGGCTTTCGAATATTCTTGCTACTTTTGGCCCTACTGTCGGTGTCGATCTCTCACCGGAGGCCATTGCCGGTGCCAAGGAACGTTATCGGGGAGTTGAGTTTCAAGCGGTGGACATTTTCCATTGGGATTACTCCGCCGGTGCGTTTGATGTCGTGATAAGTCAAGAAGTGCTCGAACACGTCGAGGATCAGGCTCGCTATATTGATATGGCCCACGAATTACTTCGGACGGGTGGATACTTGATTCTTACGACGCCAAACGCCGAAAGCATGCTTGCGATGCCTGAAAAGAAAAGAAAGGAATGGACTAATCAGCCACTGGAGAACTGGGTAACAAGGCGTGAACTCCACGCACTACTTCGGCGCCGATTCACTAATATTCGCATGACTACTATTACCTTCGGAATGGGTTCAAAGGGTTCGTATCGATTGATCAACTCGACAAAGTTCCGATCCATTCTGACAAGAATTGGCTTTGCAAACTTCCACGACTCGGTACGCGCTTACTTGGGTTATGGGCTCCATATTGTTGCCGTCGCGCATAAGGGATAGCTCGCGGTGCTAGGAGCCTGTCGGAAGAATCAAAAATCGCAGAAAACGGGGAATCCAAAATCATTCGACGCAATCGAAAAACGCCGTAGAGGGCACTAAGCGTAGAGGGCACTAAGATTGAGCTTTGGGGTGTCTAACCCAATTTGGATAATCGCCGGCCAGCCAAGATCTCTTCGCCACCCACGCACCCAAAAAGTTTTTATTGGAAAAGTAGTGGCGAGAGAAAATCTTAATTATCAGCTTTACAGGAACGGACCGAATTCCGGTCTTTGGGTGCTCAAGGGAGGGTCGATCGACCAAATATGAGTAGTAGTTGTCAGGGTAATACTTCGAGAGGTCAAGAGGAACCTCCTCAATTTGCAGGCAACCGCATTTTGAGCATTCGAAATATTCGAATTCCTCACGCAGGCCGAGTTGCATCTCACGCACAGTGAATGTGCGACTACCTATGTCGTTATTGCAAATCTTACAAGTAGGAATCGGTGGATCTCCTAATACTAGACTAGTGTTTCCTTTTTAGTGACCTGTAGTTCACTAAACGATCTAGAAAGGCTCTCCTTTTTGGCTGGCCAGGAGCTGAACCGAACGTACTGCATCCCTGAGTGCATTTCTGCCAGCCGGAATTACAGCAAGTATAAGAATGGTGGTTAGAAAAGTGATTACTGCACAGACCATAATTCCACCGAGAGCGTTCACTGGATGTTGCCAGTGACGAAACGCAAGACAAGCAGCTAGCGCCGAGAGAGATGCCGCAGCGAAGGGAGCTACCGTTCGATAAAAGTCCATTGTGCGGACTGGTCCCCGGCGTCCGACGTACCAGTATAGAATGTTAACCATAATGAGTTGGGCAGTCACATATGAAGCGGCAACACCCACAGCACCCCAGGGCAATCCTGCGACTATGGATGTTATAGTAACTGGACCAAAGAACATCGAGAGTCTGAACATCTCCTTCGTGCGTCCCTGAGAAATAAAAAGCCACCCCGTTGTGTTGGATATAGGCTGAATCAAACCAGCAATTCCCAGGATGACGAGCAATATTGCTACCGCGCGCCACTGAGGACCCAGGACAATTGCGACAATCCAATCAGAGGTTACAATCATCAATGCGACGGCTGGCATTGTCAGCAGCGCTACTTTTTCCAGCATTCGCAGATAGGCCCGCCGGTAAGCTACGTCAGAATCAGCCAGCCTGCTTAGAGAGGGAATGGCAACCGATGAAATAGGCTCGTTGATCTGATCAATAGGCAACATCATCAACTGATAGGCTCTGCCATAGATTCCCAATTGCTGCGCACCCCAGACTCGTCCTATCAACAAGTTGTCCAGATTTCTGGAGAAAAAATTTATCGTGGAAAAGCCGGTAAAATTGCCGCCGAACCTAAGCATCGATCGCACGCCAGTGTCTTTCTTTGGCATTCCTGGACGCCAACGACACACAGTCCATGTGATCACTGTGCCTGTAAAAACCAACGCGAGCTGGCTGCCGACCAGAGCCCAATAATGGAATCCCTTCCAAGCCATCAGGATACCCACCACATATCCGACGACCAGCGAGATTAAGCCAATGGCGGCGAGAGCAAAATACCGCATTTGCCTTCTTAAGAGTGCCTCGTGCTGCACCGCCATACCACTGAGTATAAAGCCAACTGCAGTAATAACCGTTATCGCGGTCAAACGTGGCTCGCCATAGAACCAAGATACCAAGGGGGCAATGGCTACCGTGAAGATACAAACAGCAACACTCAGCGAGACATTTATCCAAAAGAGGGTACTAATCTGGTCAAAACTAATCTCGGGCCTCTGGATCGTGGCCGCGGCGAGGCCAAGATCTTTGTACAGAGAAACAAAGGCTGTCACAAATGCGACCATGCCAATCAGACCGTAGTCTTGAGGCGTTAATAGGCGAGCCAATATAGAAGTAGCACCTATAGTGATAATGAATTTCAGGGCCTGCGCAGTAATGGCTACTGCACCGCCTCGCGCCGTACGTCCGCCGAGATTCGTCTTGAGGTGGTCGGTGCCAAAGTACCTGTCATTGGCCGTCCGTATTGCCAAATCGTCAAGAGACATTAGTATTTTCTTAAGCGCGTATGGACGTGTTTCCCGATCTGGATTCTTGTACTCGGTAGACCTGCCGTGTTACGCGTGGTGCTACGCGCAACGACCAGAGGACCAATCGCAGTTTCCAACTAGAAATACAGGCATTCGCTGACTCAAACGATCGTACCGCATCAGCGAAATCTCCACTTAACAAAAAACGCTTTCCCCTGATGACTTCCGCACTAGTCCGACGGACCACAACTGTACGCTCCAATGCAGCTCGTTCTCTTGATGTGAGGTCCGCGCGTCGACTCACTTTTTCCAGGACTCGCAGTTCACCTTCGAGAGACTTGACGCTATCAGAAGCCAAGCTTCCCTGATATAAGCGTCTCCGAACCAGTACTCTTCGTTGATAGGTGATTCGTGCCTTTGCATCTTTAGCCAACCGCAACCAGAGATCGAAATCCTGGGAGTTAGGGAAATTCACATCGAACAGACCCACTCGCATGATCAGCTCTTTGCGTGCAACTACCGCAGAGGTAATCACATTGCATTCCCCGCAGAGTAGTTTATAGAAGGTTACCTCTCCGTCGGAGGGATTTGTTTCCATGCTGGTGCGACCGTCAGAAGCCGGATCGCCAAAATTTACGGCATCGGCGTACACCAGATCGTAGCCCCCATCACTCTGAATGAGTTTTAGCTGTTCGTTCAAAAAATTCGGCAACCAAAGATCGTCGCCATCCAGAAAAGCCACGAAGCGACCCCGAGCGACTCTTAGTCCTGCATTCCTTGCGGCTCCGGCGCCCTGGTTGGCCTGCTTCAGGTAAGTGATGGCGTGGCGGTATCTCTCGATCGCATTTTCGAGCTCAACGGTATCCGGAGAGCCGTCGTTAATAACAATCACCTCGAAGTCAGTGAAGCTCTGAGCAAATACCGAGTCCAGCGTCTCGCGTATAAAAGGTGCGACTTTATAAGCAGGAATGATTACGCTTACCGTCGGATTCGGTTTATTCAAAGATTGATTTGTTTTGGAAGTTGCCATTTGCAGGTAGTTCAAGTCTGGCCAAATCTCGTTCCACGACCGAATCGTAGAGGCGGCGCAGGCATATTGAGTAAGCAACCAGATAATAGATGTACCACAGGTAGGCAACTGACGCGAAAAAGCTCGCCACCATGTAGCCAGCCAGGCTCGCCTGTAATGCGATGGCCGTATAGTAGAAGCGACGTCTGGACTTGACTTGATAAGTCTCGTGCTCAATTCTTCGCAAGCCTCTGAACGGCGCAAGGATGAATAGGATATAAAAAACTGCCGCCGCCGCACCCATTTCAGAGGCGACCTGAGTGTAGGCGTTATGAGTTGCCTTATTGGAGTTCGAGAACAGAATGTAATTATCCATCCCTACTCCAAGTAGCGGGTGCCTCGCAGCGATAAAGACCGACCTCTTTAAATCATCGAATCGCGCCACGGCGGAGTCATCGCCAGTTGTAGACAAACGAGTCCGGTACCCACCGGGAGCAAAAAGCACAAACAACACGACAACCGTAACTGCCAGCGGCGCTATCAGCAACCTGCTGCGACGGGCGAACTTCCATAGAAGCAATACTCCAGCGGCTACCAGAGCGAGAAATCCTCCACGCGAAAACGTGGCGACTACGCCGCCCGTAATCAAAATAACCGTGACGAAGAAAAGAACCTTCACTAGCGGATTACGCGACGCAAAAAATAAGGCCAGCGCGATTGGAATCATTGTAACCAAGTGGAGCGCAAGGTCATTCGGATTATCAAACAGGCCACCGATCATTCCTCTTATACGCGTGCCCTGAAGCGCGAATCGATCCAATCGATAGTCGTTTAGGGCGCCGATACTGAGCAAGCAGGTAGCAATCAGAACCAAAATCCATAGTCTATTCAGCCGCTTCTCGGTCCTCACTACATTAATCATGACGATGAAAATTAGAACGACTTTGAGAAACTCAGTAAAGCTATAAAACGCTCTAAGAGGTTCCAGCGCCAAAGGAATGGACAGGGCACCGGTTAACAACAACAGGAGAACAAGGTTAACTTCTCTGGGCCGAGCTGTAATGGTGCCTTCCAAACCCAGTTGCGTCAGCACATACACAACCAGGGTTGCAAGAGCTATCCAAAAGGCGGCCGACGAAAGCCAGGATAAGGACGGGAACAGCTCGTAGGGACGAAAGAAAACAAGCGTAGTAAACAGGAATATTCCACCAAAGCTAACCGAGTGGCCATGTTTGAGAATCCATTTTTCTCTTACCGCCTTCGGCTCTAATTTGTCTTCCTGTCCGCCGATGTTCCGTTCTTGCAGTTCATGGGAGAGAAGGTCACGCTTTCGCAAACCAGGGGAGAGCATGTCTTCCGCGACGCTTTCTTTGTAGAAAGTTTCACCCTGCGCCGAGGCGGCGTCTCTCTTACGATGCTGCTCATCATCAGCGGTTCGAGGCGTTTCCCGTCTCTTAAAATCAGATTTATCGTCGACTGTTTGCTCATCCGCAGACGTGGAAGACGGGGATCGCCTCACTGGCTCGTAATCTAAGAATGGGTGCTTGAGCGTCATCGAAGTTTTGGCCGAAATCATAGCCTGCGCGCGACGGCAGGAAGAGTGCAGTCTTAAGGATTCTTTCGGAAAAAAGCAAAGAAGCTGCAGGCGCGCTATGGCATTGTATTTCCTGGACCGGGACCTCTTCGGTCGGCGCAAACTCCATCGCCTTCACCCTCCCGCAGCGCCATGTCAAATTGCCTGGCTTCTTCCACTTCAATGAACGATAAAGCCCTCAGCTCCCTGCTCGACGCGCCGGCGATAGTCTGACACTAATGAGTCAGAAACACCTAATAAGGCCGCGACTTCCAGTTGCGTGGGTTGCTCGAGGCTCAAATGATACCCTCAATGCTCTTCGTTTACCTGGTGCTGACAACATTCTACGGAGCGAACAGGGCCT
>DIYZ01000284.1:0-8417 GCA_002427845.1 Chloracidobacterium sp. UBA6041
TGCCCGCTTGCGCTAGCAATAGGGAAAACGACATGGTTCTCCTGGTGTGCCGCCCGTCTAGGTGGCAGCAGCTGATGCGGAAAGCGTCGCCGACCGGGGCGTGCCGGTGCGTGTATACTTTGTCGGGGGGTAATGGATAACTTCGAATGGGCCGACGGATACTGCTCTCGGTTGAGCATCCACTACGCCGACTACAAGACGCAGAAGCGCACGCCCAAGCTGAGCGCCTCGTTCTACCGCGAGGTGATCGCCCGCAACGGTGTTGCGTAAAGAGGCGGGTGAGCCCGTCGAGAGTTTCGGAGGGAATGATGAAATTGCTTCGCTGCGGTCCGCCAGGTCAGGAGAGGCCGGCCGTCCTTGATCCGGATGGACAGATTTGGGACCTGTCGGACGTCATAGCGGATCTGACAGGGGATGCTTTGCTGCCGGAATCGCTCGACCGGCTGAGGCAGTTGGATCTCGCCTGTTTGCCACGCGTCGATGGTCATCCCCGCGTCGGCCCTTGCGTTGGGCGGGTCGGCAAATTCATCTGCATCGGTCTGAACTACGCGGACCATGCGGCCGAGTCAGGAGTGGCTTTGCCGTCCGAGCCGGTTGTCTTCATGAAGGCGACCTCGGCCATCTGCGGCCCCGAAGATGACGTTGTGATTCCACGCGGGTCCGAAAAGACCGACTGGGAGGTGGAACTGGGCGTCGTCATCGGGAGGCCGGCGAAGTACGTCTCCGAGGCCGACGCTCTGTCTCACGTCGTGGGGTACTGCGTTGTGAACGACGTTTCAGAGCGCGCGTTCCAACTCGAGGGCACGGGCCAATGGGTCAAAGGCAAGAGCGCCGACACCTTCGGCCCCGTAGGGCCGTGGCTGGTGACAACGGACGAGATCCCGGAGCCGCAGAGTCTCGACATGTGGCTTGAGGTGGACGGGCGCCGGTTCCAGCAGGGCTCGACGAGGATGATGGTCTTCGGTGTCGCCTATCTGGTCAGCTATCTGAGTCGCTTCATGAGCCTGCAACCCGGAGACATCATCTCGACCGGTACGCCCCCGGGCGTCGGGATGGGTCAGCGACCGCCGGTCTACTTGCGCGCCGGTAACGTCGTTCGCCTGGGCATAAAGGGGCTTGGTCAGCAGAGCCAGAGAGTCGTCGCGTACGACTGACTACAGGGAGAATATGGGGGAGCATAAGAACGGGAAACTCCGCAGCCCGACGCAAGCCGGGGGTAGGCCAAGCTCTACGTCGACCATGTTCTCCAAGTGAACCGCGCTGCCGATTTCGACTTCCTCGGCGGCTTGAGCGGCGTTGACGTGCCGTGCGAGTCCCATTGATGCTCTCACCAACCGAGGGATCTCCGGAAGTGAAAGCAATGTTTGATCTCAAGAAGAAAACCGCACTAGTCACTGGCGCGGCCTCCGGAATCGGGGAGGCCATTGCCCACGCGCTCGCGCGATCGGGGGCGCACGTCTACGTCACGGACCGGGACGAGGAGAACGGCCAGCGAGTCGAGGAGGCGATCCGTAGTGAGGGAGCGCGCGCGTCCTTCGTCAAGTTGGACGTGACGAACGAAGCCGATTGCGCTCGCGTCGCCCGGCAAGTGCGGGATGACCACGGGCACCTTGATATTCTGGTCAACAACGCGGGCATCGGGCACGTCGGGACTGCCCTCCAGACGACGAGCGAAGACATGGACCGGCTCTACGCCGTCAACGTTCGCGGAGTGTTCAACGTCGTGAAGGCCTTCATTGAGGACATGGTCGCGCGGCGTGCGGGCGTCATCGTCAACATGGCCTCGATCGGCGGGGTCGTCGGGATCCGCGACAGGCTCGCCTACTGCACGACGAAGTTCGCGGTCGTGGGCCTCACGAAGTCGCTGGCACTCGACCACGCGAAGGACGGCATCCGCGTCAACTGCGTGTGCCCGGGCCGGGTCGAGACCCCGTTCGTCAAGGCACGGCTGCTGGAGTATCCGGACCCGGAGGCGGCGTACCGGGAGATGGCGGCGACGCAGGCGCTCTGCCGCATGGGGACGCCGGAAGAGATCGCGGCGTCAGTCCTCTATCTCGCGAGCGACGAAGCCGCGTTCGTGACGGGCAGCGCCCTCGTGATCGACGGCGGGTGGAGCGCCGGAAAGTAAGCCGTCGGGCGAATAGCGAGTGAGTTTCGACACCCCGAACGAAACGAGGAGCCGCACAGCCCGTCGGTCTATCGCTGCTCTCTCCGGCTGCTCAAGAGGGGCGAGATCGAGGTCGCCCGGTTCATCTCCCATCGGTACACATCGCTCGAAGGCGTGCGGAAGGTGTTCGAAGGCGACTTCCACACGCCGGA
The DNA here is from genome assembly GCA_002427845.1 of Chloracidobacterium sp. UBA6041. Classification (GTDB taxonomy): domain Bacteria; phylum Acidobacteriota; class Blastocatellia; order Pyrinomonadales; family Pyrinomonadaceae; genus PSRF01. The sequence goes on from DIYZ01000284.1 coordinate 2,320, forward strand.
CTATATGAAGGGGGTCGTGGAACTCTCTTGACGGTGGAGGCTCGGGGAGGAACCGATGATGAGACAACAGGCATTCTGCTCCCGCTTGAACTGGTAGAGCCCGCGCAATTCGATCTACCAAATCCGGACCAGATTGGTGACTACCGTTCCTGCCGACTCTTGCGCTATGCAGTAAGACTCGGCTTTCGTTCGAGTGCAGGACCCTTCCGCTCGTTTGCGCGTATCGCTGTTGAGCCGCGGCCCTACCAGTTGGTGCCGTTATTGATGGCTCTCAGCCTCGATCCCATTCGCATCCTGATTGCGGACGATGTTGGGATCGGTAAGACCATTGAGGCTGGTTTAATCGCTCGTGAGCTTCTTGATCGTGGAGAAGTTCAACGCCTGGCGGTCCTTTGTCCGCCGCACTTGGCCAGCGGTTTGTTGTGGGCATCGTCACCCCTCCTCGAGTCACAAATACCTACCAGCGAATTCGAAAACGATAGCTTTATTTTAGTAGAAGGTGGCACAATCGGCGCGCATTAGTTTTTGAAAAAGAAAGGCTGGGGGCTCAAATGAAACGGCACGGCACGCACAATTTGAAAATGATAGGCGTGCGCGATTTGCGGGATATTAACCAGACGATTTTTCTCCACCTGATACGCGATCGCCAACCTATCTCGCGTGCAGACATTGTGAAGGCCACGGGCCTACAGCCCGGGACGGTGTCCGCTATTGTTAATCGTCTAATAAAGGAGAAGCTGATTTATGAAGGAGTCGAAGGCCCCTCGAGCGGGGGGCGTCCGCCAAAGTATCTCCACGTCAATGCCGAGAGCGCTTATGTCCTTGCCATAGACCTCGGTGTGAAAGAGTGCATTTATGCAGTAAGCGATTTCAATGGCCGAATACTGACGCAAAGATCGGTTTTGACGGAAGGCGAGCCCGAGAAGTTTTTGCGCTCGCTGTCGCGCGAAATCCACGCTCTGGTGAGGACACAATATCCGCGGGCTCGCGTAGAAGCCGTAGGCGTCAGCGTGCCAGGGTTAGTTGACCGGGCCGCCGGCGCTGTGATCGTTTCGCCGAACCTAGGCTGGCGAGCAGTTCCAGTACGTGCTTTGTTGGAAGAGGAGTTAGATTTGCCGGTCTACGTGGAGAACGACGCGAACGCTGCGGCGTTTGCGGAACTGTGGTACGGGCCGCTTGATGAAGTGAGCGCGCGCACGCTCCTCTGTGTCCTGGTTGTTGAAGGCTTAGGTACGGGATTAATTATTAACGGAGAGTTGCACGTGGGCACGAGCATCGGCCTGGGCGGCTTCGGACATATGACGATGGATCCCAAAGGGTTGACTTGCTCTTGCGGGCGACGCGGTTGTTGGGAGACTTTCGCCTCAGACCGAGCCACGCTCGATCGCTATAGAAGGCTGGCCAAAGCAAAGAGTCGGGTGCGCACGGTAACAGAGTTAATAGCTCTTGCCGGACAGGGAGACGCCGCTGGACTCGAGACGCTTCAAGTGACGGCACGTTACTTAGGTGAGGGGATTGCAAGTCTGGTGCACGGCCTCAGCCCCGAAGTTGTCGTCATTGGCGGTGAGATTACCGGCGCTTGGTCCATCATCGGTCCCATCGTCGAAGCTTGCATCAAGAGTAACTACATCGTACCGCCAATCAGCTTCAAAGTGCGTCCCTCAAGCGTGCTGCGTCCGAGTCTTTTCGGCGCGATACCCATCGCTTTACAGTATTGCTTCGGAGGTGGCCGCAACAAGCAAACCAACAGTGTCAAAGTTCCCCAGGCCTCTATCAGTGCGGTAAGAGGCATTCCAGCCCGGCTTTCTTAGAACGGTTATTGACGCACCCTGGGCCCCGTGTTATTAAATCTTTGTCATCGCCCTTAACTAAGTCTCCGAAAAAATACATCCCGAGAAAACGAGCGCGTTGCCTTCGCGCTGGAGGAGGAAATCATGCGTCGAAATAAAGTTGCTCACATGCCATACATGATATGGCTCGCTCGTGCGGTTCTCATGGTCTCGACACTGTTCTCGTTTGCAACTGCGGCGTGGGCAGAAGAGGGGCACAAAGTTGATATTCAAACGATTCAATTCAAGAGCGAGTTGATCGGGCAGGTCCTACCTTACAACGCTTTGTTACCCATTGGTTATGCGGAGTCCAACGAGCGCTATCCAGTGCTCTACCTTTTGCACGGCCTGTTCGGACGCTACGACGATTGGGTCACGCGGACCAACCTTGCCGAGTATGCGGCCCACTATGATGTGATTATCGTCACGCCTGAGGGCAACGATAGCTGGTATACGGATAGCGCCGGCGTGCCTACAGATAAGTATGAGTCGTACTTTGTCCGCGAACTAATCTCCGATGTGGATGCGCGCTTTCGCACAATTAAAGATCGGCGAGGGCGCGGTGTCGCCGGTCTTTCCATGGGAGGCTATGGCGCCCTCAAGTATGGGCTCAAATATCCGGATCTGTTCGCATTTGCTGGTTCGGTCAGTGGCGCTTTGGACCCCGCGATGCGAACGGACGATCACCCGGGATTTGCTTGGGACATTCTCCGCCCGTCCATTAACGCCGTTTTCGGTCCCCGAAGCAGCCAAACCCGGAAGGCCAACGACCTCCATCAAATTGCGCGCAGCCTTAGCGCTTCACAAATTGCCTCACTACCCTATCTTTATTTTGACTGTGGCTTAGAAGACGGTTTTCTCGCAACGAATCGGGAACTTGCAGATATCCTGTTGGCGCAAAAAATCCCACATCAGTACCGTCAACTCCCAGGTGGACATAATTGGGCATATTGGGACCAGCAGGTCCGGGAAGTGCTGAGGCTATACGCGCAACTGATGACAAGCAACGTGCCTGGCAGACAGTGAATGATGGCTTGCAGTAGGCTGCGGGTAACCGTAACGTGCGGGCAGCGGCGCGTCTGGTCGCTCCAAAGAACTTCGTGTTGGCCCCAGCGGTTAAGCGGAAGAGGATGCTGGCGCAAGAGTGATTTCATAAAGCCCGCCTCTCAAATCGAACAACGCAGCGAAGCTTAGTGTCTTGAATTCCAGTTTTAACGCTTCCACTCTCTCAGCTAGAACAGACGATCCACTAAATCACAAAAAGAACTCACGAAACCTTTTAGGGGGTTTTCGTGTGAGGTCCTGGATCGGTTCTTTGTCTTCCTAAGCCACCGATCAAATTAGGAGACTACCCAGCGAAAGTTTATTGACAGGTTGTAACGAAGCGTGCTATTTACCACTTTGTCAAGAGCGTTGACAAAGTTTCGATGGAGCGTCCCCGGAACGGAAAATCAGATTCGACGTGGGGTATGGACTCTCTGCGTGCCGACTGTGTCCGCATTCCGGGTCACCTTTATTCTGAAGTCTTTTCGCTAAGGAAGCGCCGGCCGACTTTGTTGGCCAATACAACAAATGGACCAGAGATGAAACTGTCGTTGACTGATCAACTGATTGTAGTCGCCTATCTGGCCGCAATCATGGGCATCGGCTTAGCCATGAAGCGACGTGCCGCAAAAGGCATGAGCTCTTACTTCTTAGGCGGTCGACGATTGCCCTGGTGGGCGCTCGCGATGTCTGGTTCGTCGTCCTACTTCGACATCACCGGTACGATGTGGATTGTGTCGACCTTTATCGTACTGGGTCTGAAGGGCATGTGGGTGCATTGGCTGTGGGGCTTTCCGATCACCGCTTTTTATTTGGCCTTCATGGGAAAGTGGATTCGGCGTAGCGGAGTGCTGACTGGGGCCGAGTGGATGTACACCCGTTTCGGTCGTGCACGGGCCGGCGACACGGCGCGACTCTCCTACACCCTCTTCGCAATTCTGACGATCACGGCACTGCTGGGCTACGGTGCTATCGGCATGGGTAAGTTCGGCGCAATCTTCCTGCCGTTCTCACCGTTCACCTGCGCGGTCTTAATTCTCGGGGTGACTGGTCTATACGTCGTCGCCGGAGGATTTCACGGGATTGTGCGTGTCGAGATCGTGCAGACCGTCATCCTGAGTGCGGGGGCAATCGCGTTCGCCATTATTGGCTACAGACACTTCGACTCTGCGTTGTTCGCCGCGAAGGTGTCAGGCAACTGGATTAACATTTTGCCGCAAGCGCGACCCACGGAACTGCAAGGGGTCGTGGCCGGCGGGACCGATTACTCGTTCTTTGGTGCGCTGGTCGCTGTGTGGGTCGCTAAAGGATTACTACTTTGTTTCAGTGGGCCAGAGCAGTTGTACGACTTTCAGCGCTTCCTCGCAGCCCGTGACGCGCGCGATGCGTCCAAGCTCGGCGCCTTGTGGGGGGCGATTCACACGGTGCGTTGGCCGTTTGCGATGGCGATTGCCGTAATGGCGATCATGGGTCTTGGCAACCCCGCCCTCGACGCCGCCCTCAAGCACGATCCGGAGACAGCGCTGCCGGTGATCATCGGCGCGATGCTTCCGGTGGGCCTCGTCGGGTTCATGCTGGCGGCGCTGTTGTCTGGATTCCTGGCAACGTTCAGTTCGACAGTTAATGGCGGCGCGGCGTACCTCGTCAAAGACCTTTACCAGCGCTACATCAACCCGCAGGCAAGTTCCAAAACGCTGATCCGCGCCAGTTACGTCGCTTCCTCTTTACTCATTATCACGGGGATCGTCATTTCCTATTTCGGAACTTCAATCAATACCGCGTTCCTTTGGATTTTCGGCACGCTAGCCGCGGGAATCCTGCCGCCCAACGTCTTACGGTGGTACTGGTGGCGACTCAATGGCTGGGGATACGCGGCGGGTGTGCTGGGCGGCATGGCTCTGTCACTGGGCCAGGCCGTCGCCGACACGTCGCTGTTTAGCTCGCCGCTGCCGTTATACATCGGCTTCCCCGTCATCGCGATCGCCTCAACGATCATCACCATAACAGTCGCTCTGATCACGCAACCGACTGACATGACAACGCTGGAAGGGTTTTACGAGAACGTTCAGCCGGCTGGCGCCTGGTCACCAGTGCGCCAACGAGTGCTGGCGCGCAATAGCAGGTTTGAGCGAGAAACGCCCTATTCACTGGAGGCGCTTAACACTCTGCTCGCGCTTATCGGCATCTGCGCGCTCTACGTCGGCACGCTCTACTTGATTCTCCACCGGCAAACGATGACGTTCGCTTGTTTCGCGACAACTGCGGTCATGTGCGTCCTGTTGTATTTCACCTGGTACAAACACCTGCCGTCACCCGCGCCGGAAGTACCAGAAGAGGAAACTGCGGCGACAGAAACAACCGCAGCGACTCCGCCAGTGGGGAGTGCGGCTGATTGAAGTCGAGGTTCGAGAGGTTCACATGAGATTCGACGGAAGAGTTGCGGTTGTGACAGGAGGCGCGTCGGGAATTGGGCGTGCGGCAGCGGAAATCCTGGCTTCGCGTGGTGCGGCGGTGGCCGTGATCGATCTTGCGCAAGAGGCTGGGCATGAGACGGTAGAGGGCATACGTAAGCGGGATGGAAAGGCCCTCTTCTTTTCTGTCGATGTATCTCAACCGCGGCAGGTCCAGATCGCTGTCGATGAAGCGCGCGCGGCATTCGGGCCGGTTGACATCCTCGTCGTTAGCGCAGGGATACAACGCTATGGCAACGCGCTAACAACCAGTGACGAGCAATGGACCGAGGTCATGAGCGTCAACTTGAATGGCGCCTGGTACGCAGCGAGGGCTTGTCTGCCTGACATGGTCGGTCGCGGTGGATCAATCGTGAACGTTGCTTCGGTGCAATCGCTGGCGAGCCAGTTCAACGTCCTGGCCTATACGGCCAGCAAGCACGCGGTTATCGGGCTTACACGCTCAATGGCAATGGATTTCGCCTCCGAAAAGGTACGTGTCAACGCGATCTGCCCCGGCACTGTCGACACGCCGATGCTGCGGTGGGCCGCTTCGCTCGACCCCAATCCACAATCAGTCTATGACGCCTGCGCGCGGATGCACCCGCTGGGACGTATTGCCAAACCTGAAGAAGTCGGCGAAGTGGTCGCATTTCTTGCGCACGATAGTGCTTCCTTTGTGACCGGCGCGGTCTGGACCGTTGACGGGGGACTGCTGACTTTTATCGGCGGCACGCCGGGCGCGAACCTGGAATAAGGAAGGACTAAATAAGGA
>DIYZ01000284.1:8582-10329 GCA_002427845.1 Chloracidobacterium sp. UBA6041
AGGACTAAATAAGGAAGGACTAATAGAGCTTATGGACCACGAGGAAGAACAAGGAGCAAATGCCGCGAGCAAGGATGGTGCAGAGGACGGTCTGAGCGACCATCCCCAGGCTGTTTACACAGCGCCACCCACTCTCGACAAGGCTCTGGCTGATCTACCGCTGGTTGAGGTCGAAGCCGATGCGCCGAAGCGCATCGGGTATTTAACCAATTACAGTTTTCACATCTGGTATCAGATCCTGATCGAAATTATCAGGCGGCGAGCTGCGCAGTATGGTGCGACTGTCATCGTGCGAGACGCAGAGTTGAGCGTTGAACGTCAAATCGAACAGGCGCGGGAACTGCTTACGGAAGTCGACGCTTTGATCCTGACACCGGCGGCGACGGAGGGACTTGAGTCAATCGTAAGGATGGGGGCGGACCGCAACATCCCTGTGGTTGTGGAGGCGAACCCAGTTGAGGGAATGAAAACGCTGGTGGCCATCTGTGATTACGACGCCGGTTACGCATTAGGTCAGTGGGTGGGCCAGCACATCCAAAGTGCCTCGGGAAGACCGCTAAAAGTCCTGGATATGGGGTTGCCAACATTGCGCCCGTGCCTGCTCCGCAGTGAAGGATTCATCGACGGTTTGCAGTCAATTCAGCCGGATGCTGCTTTCGTAGCGCGGCTAAACGGTGAAGGTAGCAAGATTATCGCCAAACGCGTCGCTGCTCCGGTGTTCGCCGAGCAAGAGGTTGACGTGATCTTTGCGATGGACGATGAGACCGGACAGGGAGCGCTGGAAGCATACTCAGACGCAGCTCATGACCCTGCGCGCATAACGTTGGCGACTTTCGGGCTGGCGGGTAATAACGAAAAAGATTTATTGACCGCGGGAGGACCCCTCAAGGTCGGCGCAGCGATGTTTCCCGAATACGTCGCCGTGCGTTGCGTTGACGGCGTAATGCAGCTTCACCGAGGCGACAACGTGAACCGGCGCGACGTGATTCCCGCGATTCCGATCACCGCAGACCTCTTGCCGAAGTATTACCCAAAGATTGGTGGCGTTTGGACGCCTGACTTACAGGCAGTGGCGTTGCTGCCTACAGCAGTTTCATGTACGCGGGAATAGCGATGCTGGCGCTGGTGGCGTGCCGCTTTCTGAAAGAGGCAACAGCTCACACGATCCTAACAAAATGTCTGAGAAAAGATTGCGGAGGTTTGAAATGAAAGGCACTACTAAACAAATCAGTACGACTTTGATTCTGTTATCTGTCCTGGCAGTTTTCGCTACTGGAGTCTTCGCGCAATCGAACACAGGTTCGATTAGCGGCGTCGTGCAAGACACGGGTGGAGCCACAATTGCGAATGCGACGATTACAGTAACGAATGTCGGAACGAACGAAACACGAACCACGCAGAGCAATGGCGAAGGCTATTATGAAGTTCCTTCACTTACGACCGGAGTTTATAAACTGGTTGCTACGGCGACTGGATTTCAGGAAGCGACTGTGAGCGACGCGCGTCTTGCCGTCGGCGCCAGACTTCGCGTGGATCTTAAAATGCCGGTTGGTGGAGTCACCGCAAGTGTAACTATCGCCGACCAAACGCCCACTGAAACTGAAACTTCGAGCGTTGGCGATACAATAACGTCAGAACGCGTCGCTAATGTGCCAATTAACGGGCGCGATTTTACCGGACTTCTGGCGACCGTCCCCGGTTCCGTTCAAACGACCAACCAGTTTCAAACGAGCATCAACGGTATCCC
>DIYZ01000061.1:0-1753 GCA_002427845.1 Chloracidobacterium sp. UBA6041
AAATCGGTTCGAAGGTGAGGGGAGCTGTCATGGCAGATGGCAGATTGCAGATTGTAGATTGCAGATTGCTCAATGTAAAAGAGACTGAGGTCAGAAGTCAGAGATCAGACGTCAGATGTCAGCCAGCATGGCGGTTGGCAAGCGCTGCGCTTGCCCTACGATTTTTCGCGTACCACTGTGATTTTGCCCACTTCTTCTTGGTTTCCTGGGTTCCAGATTCTTTATTAATTGTGCAACGATTCTTCAAATATTGGCTGCCGGTTTTGATCTGGCTCGGCTTAATCTTTATCGGTTCGACGGATCTGATGTCGGCCGAGCACACGTCGCGCTTTCTTGTTCCATTTCTGCGATGGCTCGATCCGCGCATCTCGCTGGCCGCGATCGACGCCATTCAATTGATCATCCGAAAACTTGGCCACGTGGTCGAGTATGCAATTCTGGCTGCGTTGCTCTGGCGTGCCGTGCGCGGCGGCACGAATTTATGCGCGAAGATGTCGATCTTGTTCATGGCGGTCTGGTTTGCCTGCGCAATCTTTGCGGCCAGCGACGAGTTTCATCAATCGTTTGTGCCGTCGCGCACGGCTGCGCCGTGGGATGTGATGATTGACAGCGGGGGCGCGATTTTCGGGCTGTTGATTAGCCGGAGCTTTACCCGCCGCAAGCCAGGCGAAGTCTCAAAAATGTCGTCGAGCAAATTCACGGCCTGAGCCGCTTTTCAAATAGCGTTCGAAAGCTTTCGCTTTGGACTCAGATCGAAATGCGACCGATGTCTCGATGCTCCACGGTCGATACTTCCTCGTGTGGATGCAGGCGCCTTGATTATGCTCTTTTAGGCGAACGGTGAGATCTCTGGTTATTCCCGTATAATGAATGGTTTCATCACCGTCGCTGACGAGGATGTAAACATAGAAGAAGTTTCTCATCTTGGGGGGCTTGCCAAGCCGTAGTCTTGGAGCGCCTTGAGACAATTGCTATCAAAAGCCCGCCTTCGTTTCCACTCCGGCGGGGCACCAGCCTTCGCTGTCGCTCCGCTCCAAGCGGAGGCTGGTGGGCCTGACTGGGCTCGAACCAGTGACCCTGCGCTTATCAAGCGCATGCTCTAACCAACTGAGCTACAGGCCCGGAAAAGTGCGCGGTCAGTGTAGCGACGTGAGCGCAATTCGCAATTCGATTTGAGGAAATTTGGAGGCAAGGGGGATTGGCCGGAGTCGTCGGCATGATTCTTTCTGCTTAGATTGCGAATGAAAGTCATCAAGATTGTGTTTGGAATTCTGGCCGCACTGTGGGCAATTGCATTGTTTCCGAAACTGTTCGGGGGAAACTCGCAGGGCGGTGATCTCGCATTCAGTCATTCGATGGGATCGGTGGTGGGAATCCTTATCGCCTCCGCGATAAGCGTAGCTCTGTTTCGAAGCGCGCTTAAAAGTTAGAGGCGGCCTTCGTTTTGATGTAGAGGCGGCTGTCCCAGCCGCGGTTTCCTGATAAGCGCCTGCGGACAGGCGCCACTACATCGTCTCCTGATGGTTGCCGAGTCGAAGCTCGCCGCGCAATCGTGGCAAGATTAAAAGAGTCCGCCTTCGGTCGCCGCGGCGACCTCCGGCGCGACAGTCTACGCTTTCCGCTACGCTGCGAGCGTAGACTGGAGGCAAGGGGATTCGAACCCCTGACTTCCAGCTTGCAAAGCTGGCGCTCTACCAACTGAGCTATGCCCCCGGAAAATCGAAGATGGCAGATTGTAGATTGTAGATTGTAG
>DIYZ01000061.1:2001-4624 GCA_002427845.1 Chloracidobacterium sp. UBA6041
GATTGTAGATTGTAGATTGTAGAAAGCAAAATTCCGAAGGTCAATCTTCAGCACAAGTTATTGCCCTTCGCCGCCGGCCTTCGTCTTCATGCGCTTTAACAGATACGTCCTTAACGCCACGGCGTTGTTGTGCTCGGTGTCCCGCGCGCTGTAAATAAGCGTAACGTCGCCTTCTCGAGCTGCCTCGACGAGTGGCTGCCACATCTCAGATTTCTTGTTCAACTCGGCAAAATACCGGCGCTGAAATTCCCGCCATCTAGCCGGGTCATGCCCGAACCATTTCCGCAACTGGTCGCTCGGTGAAACCGCCTTTACCCAGCTTTTCACCTTTACTGCCTCTTTGTTCAATCCGCGCGGCCACAAATTATCCACCAGAAAGCGAGTTCCATCCTTGCTCTCGGCGCGATCGTAAACTCGTTTTACGAAAATCATGAATCGCTTCAATACTGGCAAGTGTCAGGACATCGGGTTCAAATGCCGGCGTCGGAAGGATAATAATGAAGGACATCATCGCGCCACCCGCCTTGTCCCTTTCCGATATGCTCAAATGTATCAACAAACTCAATGCGGTTGATCCATTTGGCCATTTTGTAGCCCAGCTGGTTTTCGACGCGCAACCGCAGCGGCGCTCCGTAAGGGACCGGCAAAGGTTGGCCATTCATTTCATAAGCGAGAATCGTCTGAGACAGTCGGGCGATTTCCAGGTCGATCACCTCGTAGTAATAGCCATGGCCGGGCCTCTCCCATTTCTCATCTAAGGTGTGGAAAACGAGAAAGCGCGCGTTCGGCAATAGATCGCACTTATCCATAATGGCGGATACGGGCACGCCGGTCCACTGCGCGAAGTAACTCCAGCCTTGAATGCATATATGTAACGTGGTCTGCGTCTGGCGCGGCATCTGGCGCAGATCATCGAGGGAGAGACTTAACTTCTTCGCCGCCATTCCGCTTAGCTCCAGTCGCCAATCTTTGAAATTGGTTGCGGCGAGCCGCTCGTAAGTCTCGTTGCGTGGAGGATGCCCGTTGACACGCGCATACGCGGAAACGTGCTCATAGTTTTGCCGCGAATCCCAATGATGAAACAGGAATCGCTGCAAAGGATCGACGCCGAGTTCCAACAATCTTTTTGCTCGAAACGGAAAGGAGAGTGAATACCACGTTCCCCAAAAATGGAACGCGATCACGCCAGCGATGCCGATCAATCCGATCGTGACGGCGAGGACATGGGAGTGTGATTCGCCGCCGAGCACAATCTTCGCCATCTCAAGCGCGAAGCCATGCGCAACGACCAGGCTGATGTGGATCACGATGAAGCCGACAAAGAGGATCAGGCCAATGAAATGCAGACTACGCGCTGCTTGTCGTCCGCCAAAAATTCCGGAAAACCAGGGAAAGCGCGCAGCCAGCGCTGGCGACATCATGATGCCGGTTACGATTTGCAACGGCGACAGAATGAGAATGACGAAAAAGTAGGTGAGTTGCTGAATGCCGTTGAACGGGTTTCCATCGAGCGGCAGTCGAAAATGGGCATAGGCCACGATTGCCTGCCACGTCGCGGGAAGGATATCCCACGATGTCGGCACCAGTCTGCGCCACTGAGGCGTCCCGAAGAGAAGCACAATGTAGATGAAACCGGTAAGCACCCAGCCACTCACACCCCAAAAGTGCCAGTGCCGGCCCAGACCGAGATTGTTTTGGCCGGGTAGCGCCACTACCGGCGAGATTGGAGTGATTTCGTCCTCTGCCGTCCAAGGCTGGTTCTTCGGCATCTGTTTCTTGGTCAACCGAAGCCATTCACTGCCGGGCAAGGCGTCGTCACGCCAATAAAGCTTCGGGTGACTGCCGATGATTTCGATGCCGCTGCGGATGAGCAGCGTAATAAAGAGGAAATTGAAGAAATGTGTCAAACGGACCCAGAGCGGAAACCCGAGCTGTAGTGTGGCGTCCATAAAGCAAAACAACCGACGTTTGATTTTACCAACTGAGCTATGCCCCCGGAAAATCGAAGATGGAAGATTGTAGATTGCAGATGGCAGATTGCAACGCGGGTGGATAGGTCGCTCCGTCGGGCGATGTTAGGGTCGCGCCGAAGGTGCGTTAATTTTTTAGCATCGAGGCGGCGGAGCGCTCGATCCACCTTCGGCGGTCACAGACCGCCGCTACAGAAGCAGGTGGCTGTAGCCGCCTCGCTCTGTCGAGGCGCGCACAACCAGCACGGCGACAGAGCGCCGTGGCTACAACCCAAAAAAGGAAAATGCCGGTCGCCGTGGCGACCGGCATTTAGTCGATGTGCAGCAAAGACTGAATTGTGCGCTATCCGTCGTTTCTCTGAGCCTCGACTTCTTTCGTTGTCGAGGTCTTCACGGCATACCCAGTCGTCTCAAACGCCTTTGCTCTGTAGGGGAAGGCGTTGCCTTCCCAAGAGGGAAGCTAACAGCTTCCCCTACAACAATGTGTGAGCGTCTGAAAGGACTGGGCTTAGCCGTCGACCTATCGCAAAAGATTTTGAAATCTCAGGCCTACAGCCTTCGACTTCTAATCTTTGCGCTTTCTCCTTAGAAAGGAGGTGATCCAGCCGCAGGTTCCCCTACGGCTACCTTGTTACGACTTCATCCCAGTTACC
>DIYZ01000072.1:0-13723 GCA_002427845.1 Chloracidobacterium sp. UBA6041
ACTGCTCCCGGTTCCGTATTTGTTATTGCCAGCCATAAATCCCCTTCAATGACAAACACTCATCGTCTATTTCTGTGCCACGAATTCTCTTATCTTCTGAAGCTCCGGTCTGTCGGAATCGGCATGCGCGGTTAGAGTCACCATCTTTGCGTAGTAATCGCTGGCTTTCTTTTTGTAACCCGAAAGTTCCGCGGCGCGCGCGGCGCCATAAAGTCCATTGAATCGATTCGGTGAATCGCCCAGTGAAGCTTCAAACTCGCGCAATGCCTGCTCTGGCTGTTTAAGTTCCAGAAGCATGTCTCCCAACAACTCCCGCGCGGGGATGATAGGACCAGGCGTTACCGGATGCTTCTCGGTGGAAGCTTCCAACTCCGCAGCCGAGCGCATTAAAGTTAATGCCTCCGTGTCGTTCCCTTCAGCGTGCGCAAGCCAGGCCGCTGCTGAGCGCCGCTGGATCTCTACCTGGTCGGCCCAGTATCCAAGCTTCGACTGGATCAGCGCTTTCTGAATCGCCGAAAGTTTGTCCACATCCTTTCGGGCGGCCGCCGGATCACCACTACGCGCGGCGCCGAGAGCGCGCGCGAAATAAATTAAAGCCTCACTGTAACGGAATTGCTCCCACGGAAAATCAACCGGATGCAACTCCAATTTGGCGGCATCAGACCAACGGCGTCTTTCCAGCGTATAACGCGCCGGTATCGCGGCAAAAGCATAAGATGCCGCCAAAACAGGGGCATCAACTTTGTTGAGTGCGGCGACTTGATCGAGTATCTGCCTGGCCTTTTGATCCTCGGCGCCTTGCAGATATGCATAGACGAGGTAGTCCAAAGCGTGAAGCTGATCAAAGGAAGCAGCCCCAGGATGAGACATGGCCACGTGTTTTTTCGCCGCTGCTGCCGAAGCGAGGTTCGACTCAATTGACTCCTGCCACAGCCCGAGCCGCGTGAAAATGTGTGATGGCATGTGCAGCGCGTGCGGAGACGAAGGAGCTATCTTTGCATAACTGCGAGCCGCAGGCAGCGCCAGCCGCGCAAGCTGCGGATAATCGAAACTATGAATCAGGTAATGCGCGACACCCGGATGGTTCGGTTCCTGGGGCAAGATCTTGTTAAGAATTTCGGCGGCCTTCTTTTGCTTTGTGTAGGTCTTGTCGGAGTTGGTGGCGGTGCCCAGCAAAGCGAGCGCATAAAAGATAGCCGCCTCATGATCTTTCGGATAGTGCAAGTAGACTTGTTCCATCGCCTTCTCGTAAGCAAGCGCGCGCGTGCGGTGATCGATCTTGCTCGAGTCTTTATAGAAGGTTTCTATCGCGGCGATGTATTCTTTTTCCCTGTTGGTTTTTACGCCAACGGTCTTTGCCTTTTCGACCGCAGTCCAACCTCTTTCCAATTCAGCAGCGGTAGCCGGCGCCCAGACGGGATGGTAAAGACTCATCGCGACGCCCCAGTAAGCCATGCCGCATTTCGGATCAACCTTGCTAATATCGGTAAAAGATTTTTCGGCTTCGTCGTACCAGAAAGAGTGAAGCAGAGCCGTGGCGCGATTGAATTGCTTCTGGGCGGCGGCGTTGCAGGACACAGCAAAGTTAACCTGACCAAGTTTTTCCGAAGCGTCGTGCCGATGCATTTGCATCTCTTGCGCGCCGGCAGCCTGAAGGCAGAAAACCGTGAGTAGGATTGCATTCAAAAACAACCTAATGAGCTTCATCGTTTCACTCCTTTTTTGAAACTGGTCAATCATTCATTCTCGATCACAGCGCCAAAGGACAAAACAGGGTGTAGCCCCCGACCGGTGGCAGCGGCTTACGGAAGATCAGAGACTTTCCGCATATCAGGAGGCGCAGGCGTAAGACTATGAAAAGCGCAACCTAACAGTTTGTGTTACAACAAACGGCATAGACATTATAATCCGAAACGCCTTGGTTACTAGTTTGTATCCACAACAACCGTGGCCGCCCAAACGGCGGGACTACCAGGAATGAATCTCTTCAACGCAATTTTCAAACACGATTCGCTCGAGTGTACCGCGATTCTTTTTGAAGAACAGCAGATTAGCTACGCGGAGCTTCGTGAGCAAACGATCCTAATCGCGCGTGCGTTAGCTACTTTGGGAATCAAGCGTGGAGAGCGTGTCGCCCTGCTGCTGAACGATTCACCCGAATTTGTTGCGTCGTTCATTGCGATTTGTTCGTTTGGAGCGATTGCCGTTCCCATAAACATAGGTTTGAGACTTGATGAGCAGTTAGTGATTCTTAACGACTGTACTGCGCGAACAGTGATCGCTGAAGCGGAACTCGAAGATAACTTGCCAAGCGACGCCGGAGTCACGCTGCCTCACGTGAAAGATTTCGTTGTGGTTGATCGTAATCAAGGACGGCGATTAGCCGCAGAGACGCGGAACGAGTGGGGGCAGCGCAGAGGAGATAAAGCATTGAAGGTTTGGTCGCTTGCAGGGCTACGGGAAGGGGCGGGAGCGGAAGGCGAAAGCGCTGACAAGTCAGCGCACTCCAAATTCGGAGTCTTTCCGGAAACAACCTTTTACGAACCCGAAGAGAATCAGTCGGCCTTCATTCTCTACACCTCCGGCAGCACGGGCGAGCCGAAGGGTGCAGTTCATTGCCAGTCGGATATCTTCTGCACGAATGAAACGTATTGCCGGCAAGTGTTGAAGCTGACAGATGACGACAGACTGTTTTCCTCTTCGCGTCTTCCGTTTGCTTACGGTTTTGGCAACGCGTTCACCTTTCCGCTGCTGAATGGATGCACTACGATTCTTTGTCGTGAGAAACCCACACCTGAAGTCATCACTCGAGTCTTTGCACGATACAAACCCACGATCTTTTTCAGCGTGCCCGTTGTCTACCGCTTGCTACTGGACAATCATAAGAATAATTCGTCGCTTGATTGTGCGAGCCTGCGTCTGTGCATCTCCGCTGGTGAAGCGTTGCCGGCGCAACTTGGCGAGGAGTGGGAAAAGACTCTTGGCGTTCCGGTGCTCGACGGGATTGGGTCGACGGAGATGCTGCACATGTGGATGTCGAATCACCAGGGCAACATCGTGTATGGCAGCAGTGGAAAATTATTGAACGGTTACGACGCGCGGCTGCTTGACGAAAATGGAAAGACAACGCCGAGCGAAGCGGAAGGCAATCTTTGGGTGAAAGGCGCGAGCGCTGCACGCGGATATTGGCAACGACCCAAAACTACGGCCAACACGTTTGTCGACGGCTGGGTGCGAACGGGCGACTTGTATCGCCGTGATACCGATGGCTATTGGTTTCATATAGGACGCAGCGACGACTGTTTCAAGTCCAGTAGTCAGTGGGTCTCGCCGGTGGAAGTTGAAGGAGCTTTGCTGCGTCACGCAGACGTCAGTCGTGCGGCTGTGGTTGAAGATTTCGATGAAGCGGGATTGCCGTGTGCTTGCGCTTTCATTGTGAGCCCCGAAGCATCGGCGGACCACGCCAGGCTCGAGGAGCAATTACGAGAATTGGTGCGCGAGTGCCTACCGCGCTTCAAGCAGCCGCGACGGTATGTTTTTGTAGATGAGTTGCCTTACACTGCGACCGGAAAGATTCAGCGATTCAAGTTGCGGGAAGGCCTTAGAAAGAATCGAGAAGTTTCGAGTTCCGGGTTTCGAGTTTCGAGTTTGGATTAACGACGTCGGCGAACCCACCTACCAAAACATCGAACAATAGTCGCAACCTGAAAACTCGAGACCCGAAACTCGAAACTAATGAACAAAAGCATTCAGGAAACTTACGCGCCAAACCTTGCCTGTTTTGGTTGTGGTCCGGCGAACGAAAAAGGATTGCACATTCGCAGCTTTCCACAGGGAAACGAAGTGGTGGCTGACTGGCAGGCAGAAACTTACCAGGAAGCGTTTCCGGGGATGCTGAGCGGCGGCATCATCGGGACCGTGCTGGACTGTCATTGCAACTGGACCGCCGCATATCACTTAATGAAGCGCCTCGGCCTGGCTCATCCGCCCTGCACCGTCACTGCTGATTACGCAATAAAACTTTTACGACCGACGCCGACTGACAAACCAATCCGTCTCGGCGCACGCGTCGTTGACGCAACAGACGATCGCGCCGTAGTCGAGGGTGAGTTGATCGCGCACGACAAAGTTTGCGCTACCTGTCGCGGAACGTTCGTCGCCGTTAAGCCCGGTCATCCTGCGTATCATCGTTGGTGAGTAGGAAAGCATTGCTGCCGCGGATTAACGCGGATTACACGAATCTGAAAAGCAGTAGATCAACAAGCGAGCTGCCACGAAATTTCAGCGTCACCTAAAACGGTGTAGGTTGTTTCCAAATCCGCGTTCATTTGCGTTCATCCACGGCCCGCAAAGGGTTTGCTTACTCAATTCTTTGACAGGTATCATTCCCTTCCCTGGCTCTCAATAAAAGTCTTCCTAAGAGGATGTCAATGCCATCGCTACTTCATCGCCCCCGTCGCCTGAGAAGAACAGAAAACCTGCGCGCGCTGGTGCGCGAAACGCGCCTCACCCCGGATGATTTCATACTGCCGCTGTTTGCCTGTGCCGGCACAAAAGTGCGCCGGGAGATTCAATCGATGCCGGGCGTGCATAATCTTTCGGTTGATGAGATCGCCAAAGAGGCAGCGGCCGCGAGGGACATTGGCGTTAAGGGCGTCATCCTGTTTGGCCTTCCCGAAGCAAAGGATGAAATTGCCACGGGCGCTTACGCTGCGGACGGAATCGTGCAACAGGCGGTGCGCGCTATTCGAAAGTCTGCACCCGACCTGGTAATCATGGCCGACACTTGTCTTTGCGAGTACACCTCCCATGGGCACTGCGGCGTAGTACGCGATGGCGACGTGATCAATGACGAGTCACTTGAGTTATTGGCCCGCACCGCCGTTAGCCAGGCCGAGGCCGGCGCGGACGTAGTGGCTCCTTCAGCAATGATGGACGGCCAGGTGGGCGCGATTCGCGAAGCGCTGGATGGCGCGGGTTTTGAGCAGGTGGCGATCATGGCCTATGCAGTTAAGTATGCGTCCGCATTCTATGGTCCATTTCGCGAAGCCGCTGACAGCGCGCCCGCTTTTGGCGACCGCCGCGCCTATCAGATGGACTCGGCAAACGAGCGCGAGGCCCTGCGCGAGGCGGAGCTTGATTACCTGGAAGGCGCTGACGTCCTGATGGTAAAGCCCGCTACCGTCTACCTCGATATTCTAAAGATGCTACGCGAGCAATTTGATCTACCGCTCGCCGCCTATCACGTTTCCGGCGAGTACGCGATGATCAAAGCCGCTGCGCAAAACGGCTGGATCGACGAACAGCGCGCGATGATGGAAACGCTTACCAGCATCAAACGCGCCGGCGCCGATATTATTCTTACCTACTACGCGCGCGAAGCGATCAAGTTACTGCGCAGCAAATGAATTCGCAGCGAATCAGAACCGGGAGCAGTAGCGACCGGGTGAAATGTGCGGAAGAAAAAGTTAAGAAAACTCTGAACAAGTTGCTGAAGAGTTTGCATTGAGCCCGCGAAGCGCGGCGACACCCGCTGCGCGGGTTTGAGAAAGGTAAGCCCGTATTAACCTGTTCAGAGCTTCCTTTAGCTTGTCGTTGCGCCACGACAAACTATTAAGAATGGGTCGTCCCAATGCACATGAGAAAACCCGTCCCCCTCGTTTTCCTCCTTGTCTTTGTCTTAGCCGTCGCCAGCGCATCGGCGCAAACGCATGCTGACGAGCAACTGTCGGCTGCGATTGAAAAGATGCCATTAAACTTTATGGCCTGCCAACGAAGTAGGACAGGCATTTGTGCCTATCAGTCTCCGGCCTTACGGACCTTGCATTCGTGCTTGTCAATCCGTGTCTGATTCAAGCAGTAGCAAACAGTTTCGGAGTTAGCCAATGTATAAACCCAAACCGCACCGCGACTGCGATGCCCCCTGAATGCGCGGCTTACTGGGGCGAGGTCGGGTTTCATTCGTCTGAGGATCACAAGAAGCGGATAAAGAATCAGGCAGTAAAACCGCTGGCGAAAAATATGGCACGCAACCTTGTATACTATGCTGCCCAGCTTCTAAAGTAACGTCCCCTGGAGATGAAGACTTAGCGGGCCCAACGCGATGAGCTTCTTTCTTAGTCCCCACCATTCGACCGTAAGACATTTTGGTTTCGCTGCCATTCTCTTGCTTTTTGGTCTAATAGACCAATCAGAGGCGCAATCCGGCCGCCGCGCTACTAAGCCCCTCCCCTCATCCAGTCCGATCGCATCTCCGGTTTCAGTCACCGAACCGCCGGCGAACCCCGATTCAACGAAGGAACAGGCCCCTGGTAAACTTCCGTCAAAAGTGCGTCTGCTCGTTGCCAGGCAACCGACCTCGAAGCATTTTCCTGCTGAAGACCTCATTCTTGCGAGTTTCGTCAAGCATCTGAACGAGCATGAAAACATCGAGGCGACGTCAATTGGGGACACCAAAGAAGGGCAGGCTGTCGAGCGTGCGAAAACCGAAACGGATGCGTTTGTAATCCTGATGAAATTTGACATCGATAGTTTTCAAAGTGGAACCATTATTCTAAACTCGCAGGATCTCGAAATTGAATATTCCGTTCTGGCGCCGCGCACCGGAAAGCGGCAGACGAAGGGTAAGGTTTATTATCAGGGCATTGGTGGCGGAAGAATGCGGAAGAGTGGTTGGCCCAACGGCACTCCGATCAGGATGACACCGGAAGCGGCGGGAGCTGAAGCGGCTGAGGGTTTGTACTTCTGGCTAAAACTCGCGGCAATGAAGAAAGCAACGCCGTAGGGCCACGGCCCCTACAACCCTGGTTCGTCGAGCGCCGCACCCAGCCGCGAAAGTCCTTCAACGAGCGTTTCCGAATCGCCACCTATCCCAACTCGGATGTGAGCCGGCATCTCAAAAAAACTTCCCGGCACAACTGACGTTTCATATTTCTCTCTTAACAGATCGCAGAGCTTCTCTACTGTCCCCTGCTTCACTCCTGGAAAAATGATCGAGCCAAACGGCGGCCGTATTGCTTCCAGATCGTTTCGTGTGTCGAGAAACTGATTCAGCATCTCGCGATTCCTATCTAAATGCGTCTGGGCGCGCCGCGCAATGTCTGGCAGTTGATTAAGCGCAACTACGCTCAGCCGTTCGCCGGCATGAACAGGGGTTGCGGCAAAAAGATCGTTCAACAACCACATGCGTTTGGCGAGCTCCGGCTTGGCGAAAATCCATCCGCAGCGCAATCCGCTTAGACCAAATGCTTTTGTCAGACTGCTCGTCACAATGAATTCATTTCCCAAATGGAAAGCGGTTCGTGGCGGCTCGGCAAAAAGCATCTGGAGGTAAACTTCATCCACCAGCACGCGAGCGTTTCTCTTGTTCGCCAACTCCCCAACTTCCCTCAGCGTATCGTCGTCAGTGAGAACCCCGGTGGGATTATGGAAGTTAGTTATAACAATTAGTCGCGTGCGTGGACCCAGGTTCCGCTCGATCTCCGCCGGCGAGATGCGGAAGCCGTCCTCAAACCGGCGCTGAAAACGTTTGACCTCGGCGCCAAGGTAATGCGCAAGTGCAAGGAGCGGTTCGTAAGCAGGACTCTCGAGAAGTATTTCGTCTCCGGGGTTGATTAACGACGCCATAGCGAGATGGTTAGCGAACGAGGTTCCGGCTGCGGTCACTACGCAGGCAGCATCAACCCGATACCTGTCAGCCAGCGCCTGTATCAGCGGCGGATAGCCGTAACCGCCTTCGCCGGTAATCTCGAGATCTTCGAGCGAGACCTGCAACTCCTGCAACTTCAAATTCGCGAGGCCGCTGGTAGCGAGGTTGAAGCGCGCGCGCGAACGCGTCTTTGCCCAATTCATGTATTCCGAAGACCTTGCTTCGTGTATCGCCGTCATTGTGAGTTCCTCGCGCGCCAGAAAAAGAAAGCCGGAATTCCCGCCAGCAGAATCCCGATACCAATCAAAGTGTTTTCCGGATACCGGTAGACGGTGTTGATTACGACAAGCCAGCAGACCGCGACGAATAAGGCAGTCGTTACGGGATGACCGGGGACGCTCGCGACGCGCGGAACTGTTTCGCGAGGGTCATCGCTCGCCGCTTTCCGGCGGCGGCGGAAGACAAAGATGCATGCGGCCGTGGCGCCGAAGAATATGAAGTCAACCGAGACCACGTAATTCAATATCTGCTCATAACGGCCGGAAAGTGCGATTACGATTGCCAGCATACCCTGCATCACGATAGCCAGAATGGGAACGTGCGTCTTCGGATGCAATTGGCCAACGCTTTTGAAAAACAGACCGTCTTCCGCCATCGCGAAGTAAACGCGCGGCGCGGTGAGCATTCCCTGGCTAAGAAACCCCAGGGTTGAGATCGCAATTCCGGCAGCAATTGCGCGCGCGCCAGTTTGGCCCAAAGCCAGTCGCATTACATCCGACGCGGGCGTAGTTGTGCTGGCCAGACCTGAAACTCCGAGCACTCGAACGCAGACGAAGTTTACCGCCAGGTAAAGTATGACCACGCTGATGACGCCGATGATTAGTGCGCGCGGAAGATTTTTTCGCGGCTCGCGTATTTCTCCGGCCACGAAACTTGCGGTTTGCCATCCTCCGTAAGCAAACAACACCGGCACCATCGCCGCGCCAATGGACGTAAGCAGCGCGCCGCCAAAGCCGGCCGTACCGCTGGTCAGGTCGACTGCGGCTGAGGTGCTTCGTGCGCCAACCAGAAAGAGACCGCACAAGATAAGCGCCAGAATGGCCAATATCTTTAGCACCATTAAGAGGCTTTGCAACGTGCCGCCGGCGCGCACGCCGAGGCAGTTCACCACCGTTAAGATACCGAGCGCCAGTGCCGCGACCAGCCAATCGGCAAACGGTAGATGCGTCAGCTCCAGGAAGTATCGCGCGAAAGTTACTGCGACGGCTGCCATGCCGCCGGTTTGAATAACCAGAAGCAGTCCCCACCCATAAAGAAATGCGACCAGCGGATGGTAAGCCTCACGAAGATAGACATACTGGCCGCCAACTTCCGGCCGCAGTGCAGCCAGTTCCGCCCAAATAAATGCAGCGGTGAGCGCGATCAGTCCGCCCAAAGCCCAAACGCCGAGAATCAGGAATGGCGTTGTAACACGGCGGGCGACGACAGACGGATTCATGAAGATGCCGGACCCGATAATGCCGCCCATCACAATCATGGTGGCATCAAACAGGCCCAGCCGCCGCGCCAATCCTGGGCCAGAACTAGCTGCGATACTTGAATCGTGAATTTTCATCAACGTTTGCTTTAATCGTTGCCAGCGGGCTCTGCTCAAGGATATATATCTCGGTGTTCGACCCGATCCCTTTCTATGGAACCCACCGTTGACCAAATAAACTACCTAAACATCGGTCTGATGATTGTCTCATGCGTCGCGGCCTACATTTTCCCCTTCGAGCTTTTTCTTTTTTCGTATGCGGTCCTGGGCCCTTTGCATTATCTAACGGAGATTTCCTGGCTCCATGAAAGAGACTATTTCGCTGATAGGGGCAAGAACAAGCGCTCCAAACGTACTAATCGCCGCTGGTTAGTCCTGGTGGCAGTCACGATGTGTGCCTTACTGGTGGGATTTGTTGCTGGCGAGATTCTCCATCGTCCCATTAGCCCAAAGTGGGAGATCACCATGTTTTATCTGGTCCTGATTACGGCGCTGCTAATTACCCAGATAAAAAGTAAGACAACGAGAGTAGTTGTTTTCCTGGTGGCGCTCATGTCGATGGCGCTGTTTAGTAGCTCCAGATACTACATCGTGCTGGCTTTGTTCTTTGTTACCATTATTCACGTCCTTATCTTCACCGGCGCTTTCATTCTCCATGGCGCGCTGCGTAGTAGAACCACTTCCGGCATTGTCTCGCTGGTAATCTTCATTCTTTGTGCGCTGAGCTTCTTTTTTTATGCACCCGAAGCTTCCCGTCATAACGTCGGCACCTATGTGCAAAATAGTTACCATTCTTTCAGTGGGCTGAACGTCGAACTAATAAAACTATTCCACCTCGGAGCTGGATCTTCAACCGAGGAAGTTTACGGCTCCAATATCGGGTTGATGATCATGAGGCTCATCGCCTTCGCTTACACCTATCACTACCTCAACTGGTTTTCCAAGACTTCCATAATTAAGTGGCATGAGGTCCCAAAGAGCCGCACCGCGATCATTGCCGTCGTTTGGCTCGCTTCCCTGGCCCTCTATGCCTATAACTACGATACCGGCATGGCCGTTCTCTACTTCCTCAGCATCCTGCATGTTATGCTTGAGTTTCCACTGGATCATCGCACCTTCGCCGGCATCGGCAGAGAGCTTTACTCTATGGCTAAATGAGTAGGGAACCAGCCCGACAACGTCCTTCTGACAGGTCCATCACCTTTTGGTCGTGGCTGTTTCCAGTTACTTATGCGATTCATATCGTCGAAGAATATTGGGGTGGCGAAGGATATCCAGCCTATATTCTCCGGCTCCGAGGCGTGCATCTATCGACAGCCAGATTTCTGATAGCGCAGAGCGTTGGTGTGATCTTAGTGACCATCGGAGTGATCCTGGCCCGCATCTTTAAATTCCCGCAAATGATGCTGATCATTCTCGGGGCCATCGCCTTCATCAACGGAATTACGCACACCGTTACCAGCCTTAGTGCGGTCAGTTATGGACCGGGTTTATTTTCGTCAGTCTTCATCTGGATACCGCTGGGCCTTTTTACGCTGCTTCAATTCCGCGAGGGTATGAGCAGGAAGCGCTACTGGACCGCCGTTGCGATCGGAGTTGGCGTTAATGTGGTCATTGGCATTTTCGCCATGAGCGGCGGACGAATCGTATAACGGAGTTGTCGCTGAATGCGACGCCCTGCAAAGAATTTACCAAAGCATTACAGCGGAAGCCGCGTAGCGGAAAAATGTTTGGTAGTGTCGTAATTTGACGTATCTTTTCTGCGCAAACTCTTTCTACCTCTGCGTCTTGGAACGCTTAACCAAAACCGATGCGACCACAAACGACTCGATAGGCTAATAAAAAGGCGCACGTTTTTACGTGCGCCTTTTCCGCTAAGACTTACTTTTAGCGCCTAGAAGCTGCCGCTTACGCCTTTGAATCCGTGCCTGGCCTGTTTCGCCGCCCACGTCATCACGCGCATCGTGTCGTAGCAGTAGCCGAGGATGTAATTGCACGTCGAAAGACAGTGCTTTGTGCAATCGACTTTCATCTCATCAAGCTGCTTCACGTCAAACTTGTGATCGCCGACCACGCCCCAGTCATGGGTCGCCGAATACATTGGGAAACACGGCGCCAGCGTTCCATCCGTGCGGATAATCAGCGAGTTTTGTCCAGCGCGGCACTGCCACGGTGGAACTTTCCCGCGCATCAACAACTTCATGTCTTCCATGTGCTGGATCGGATTGACCATCTTGTAACCGTGGTTGACGCGTTTGTCGTTCAGATAGTCCAGCAGCGCATCGACCTTCGGCCAGTCGTCTGGCGTCAAATACGTCTGGTTTTCCGTGAGATGTTTGAAGTGGTCCTGCTCGGTCATCGGCGTTTCGTTAATGTGATAGTCGGTCGCGATGCCGCTGTCGTGTGCAATCTCAGTCAGCTCCTTCACATCGTCCATGTTGTTATGGCAGATGTTGATATTGAACATGACGGTGTAGCCATAGTAACGTTGCCGCTTCACCAGGTAATCGAAGTAAGGACGAATCGGTTCAAACGCCTTCGGCAAGGACTTTCTTTCCTTAACTGAATCCACCGCGAGGTTGACAGTCGCGATGCCCGCGTCGCCAAGCCGATCGATTACGTCAGGCTTCATCAATCTTCCGTTTGTCGGCAGGTAAACGAAGATGTTTTTCTTCGCGCTGTAGTCCACAATCTTGTGGATGAACTTCGGGCGCAAGAGCGGCTCGCCACCCATCAGGGCCAGCACGCGCGAGCCGATTGAATGCAGCCAATCAATCGAGCGCTTGGCAACGTCTTCAGTCATCCCCTTCACAGCGTTGTTGTAGGACCAGCAGTAATGACAATCCAGATTGCACTTCCACTCGGTGAACAGATACGGAATAATCGGGCGCAATTCGCCACTGTGCCAGCGTGATTTGAAATAGGGAGTGCCCCACGTTTTCCACGTGCGAATGGCGTTCACCTTCTGATACTCACGCTCCGTCATCTTCACCGGATTGGGCTTTTGCGGATAGACCGGCTCCGGAAGAACGTTTTCCGGTATCGGCTCGAGCTTCGCCCGCGTCTCGGATTTGTAAAGAATCTGGTGTAACTTTGGATCGATACGAAACGGTGCGGCGTCGGTCCCCATAGAGGTCTCAGCCTGAAGGTTCTGCTGAATTTCTGCCATGATGTTTCCTTTCTGGATTTCGGGCGAGCGCGCACTGGAATACGCGGCGGAAAGTAAAATCAAGTTTCTAGAATGAAGTCTTACGAATTTGTTTAGCTGGTCAGCGAGGTTCTCGGTTCCAAGGTAAAATGCGCGCTGACCGTGCCTTTATCACGTGGCGAATCGAGTCCGAATATTCGCTGATTTCGCGCGGAATTGCAAGCTTACAAGCTTATTAGAGTCAACTCCACTGGCGGCTTACCTGCGGTTGCGTGGGGGTTTGAATCGCGCTACCCTTGCCCCTTTTGTCGGTGGCGCCTATTTTTGGTGAGGGTCAGTTTGCTTTGAATCAGCACGGAAAACTGAGGAACCAAGATTTGGCAGCCAGGGTTGACGCAATCATCACCGCCGGTTTACGACCGGAGCTTTTCGCGGAGCGAGGCATCGTTGCTGTAAGCAGGAGATTGCTCATTGCGACTCTGGCCGTGCTCGTTATCGCCGGGTTTGGTTTCCGCGTCTCGAGCTTGGGCGCGGAAGGATTGAGTGAAGATGAACTGAATAAACTTCAGGCCGTGGCCGACTATCGCGAGCATGGATTGACGTCAGCCAACGGCGAGCATCCACTGCTAATGAAGGCGCTGCAAACTTGTAGCCTGGTCCTGGTTGACAAATGGAACAGCGTTTCTTTTCTCGGAGCTCGTAATCCCGTATCGCCGGAAACTGCTTTGCGTTTACCCGGCGCAATCTTTGGCGCCCTCACCTCCATACTGATCTACCTGCTTGCAACCGAGCTGTTCGGAGCCGAGGTGGGCTTGATTGCCGCCGCTCTTTGGGCCTTCGATCCGAGCGCGATCGGTTTTAATCGAATTGCCAAGGAAGACACGTTTCTACTGTTCTTCTTTCTGCTCGCCAACGTTTTCTGGCTGCGCGGACAACGCGTCGCGGAAAGCGAACCGCATAGCCGGCCGGAAAAATATTACTGGGCCACGGCGGCGATGTTTGGCGCCATGTTGGCCTCGAAATACTTGCCGCAACTTATTACTATCACCATTAGCTACTACTGGGTTTTTCAGCGACTGCCGGAGACGCGTTGGCGTCTCGGCAAAAAGCGCATGTTGACGTTTTTCGCGATCACGGGTGTGGTGTTTCTGCTGCTCAACCCCACGATTCTTCTGCCTGCTACCTGGAAACAGATTGGTCTATTCGCCGGACAAAAACTGATCGGCCACGATGGTTACGAGTTTATGGGCCAACTCTATAGCCATCTCCTGACGGATTGGCTGCAGGGAATACCCTGGTACTTCTATCACGTCTTCGTGGCCGTAAAGCTCCCGCTGTTGACGTTGGCCGGATTTCTCGTGGGCTTGCCATTACTCTTCCGGCGCAAGCT
>DIYZ01000072.1:13982-24603 GCA_002427845.1 Chloracidobacterium sp. UBA6041
TTCAGTTTGCCGGTCGCTGGCTTGCCGATAGGCTTGCGCGTTTCCTCTCGGCCGACTGGCCCAGGGTTTACGTGCGCGCCGGTCTCGCAGCGTTCATAGTTTTGGCGGCACTGAAAGCCACGGTTGATATTGCGCCTCACTTCAGATTCTATACGAACGCCTTAGGCGGTGGTGTTGCCAAAGAGGGCTATTACTTTCCGCACGACGAATTTTACGACGCCAGCATGCGGGACGTGATGTTTGAAGTAGCCAAACGCGCAAAGCCTGGAGCGAAGGTTGCCAGCGAGAGTCCTACGCTGGCTTCATACTATGCCCAGCGGGCCAACCGTCCTGATCTCGTTTGTGTTTTGCTTTCCGATCCAAACGCGCTGCAGCAGTTAAGCGAAGGAGACTTCTTGATCGATGCGCGAGGCCGTCGTTATTTCAGCAATGAATTAATCAGGTCCGTCCTGCAACAGTCGAGCTCACCAGCTTTTCACGTTTCAATCGGTCCCGTGCCCTCGGCTTCCGTCTATCAGTTGGACAAGCATTCGCAGGAAGCTATTAGCGAAGCCGCGCGGCGCCTGCCGCCGCTGGCGCAGAGCTTTTACCCGATCGGAAATCTTCCAGGCAGCGCAACCAGGCAAAGATAAAGCACACCGCAAGGTAGTTGTCCTGGTTTC
Source organism: Chloracidobacterium sp. UBA6041 (assembly GCA_002427845.1). GTDB lineage: Bacteria > Acidobacteriota > Blastocatellia > Pyrinomonadales > Pyrinomonadaceae > PSRF01. Next base: position 14,645 of record DIYZ01000072.1, read on the forward strand.
TAGTCTCTGCGTTATCCCAGCTCATTCTGCGTCTCCGCGGTGAGCGACTTTGCTCCAATACTATCCGCCGAGACGCTGAGGACATAGAGTTTGCGCAGAGAAGAAACGTGAAATTAGGGCACTACAATACCGCAAAGATAAAACGCCGGTTCCAGTTCGGCGCTGTATAATCCCCAACTTCTCGCCCAGGTTTCTCGATCGGTAAAAGGAGGTCCGTTTTTGAAAAGGCTGCCCATCGCAACACTGTTTCTTTCGTTCTCAATCGTCGCGTCGTTCGCGCAAACTCAAAACCAGGGAAAGCAATTCACACTTGAGCAAGTGATGAGCGCTCCCTTTCCTTCCAATCTCGTGGCCGCGCCCGCCGGTGGCAGTGTCGCCTGGGTGCAGATCGCGAAAGGCGTGCGGAATATCTGGGTAGCGAGTCCGCCGGAGTACAAAGGCAAACAGTTGACTTCCTACAGCGAGGATGATGGCGAGGAGATAGGCGAGCTGGTTTGGACCAGGGACGGCAAGGTGATTATTTACACGCGCGGCGGCGACCTCGACAACTTCGACGAGAGTCCAAATCCGCGCAGTCGGCCCGAAGAACCTAAACAACTCATCTGGATTGTTACGCTCGACGCCAAGCCGCCGCGGCAGTTGGCTGAAGGACACTCTGCCGCGCTTTCACCGAAGGGCGATCGCCTGGCTTACATCTCCAAACGCGAGATCTGGTCACTGAAGCTCGCTGGCGCGGAGAAGCCCGCCACACTGGTCCAGTCAAAAGGCAGAAGTGATTCACTTCACTGGTCGCCAGATGGAGCGAAGCTGGCATTCGTCAACGGCCGCGGAGACCACAGCTTTATTGGTGTTTACGATCTCGCTTCCCGCGCGGTGCGTTATCTCGACCCCAGCGTCGATCGCGATGGAGAAGCCGTCTGGTCCCGCGATAGTAAACAAATCGCCTTCATCCGCATTCCGACTTCGCGCGAAGCCGCGGCGTTCGCGCCAAAACGCAGAGACAGGCCATGGTCCATTCGCATTGCCGACGCAGACACCGGCGTCGGACGGGAAATATGGAAGGCGGATCCGGGCGTCGGGAGCGTGTTTCGCAATGTCGTGGCAAATGATCAACTGGTCTGGTCGACTGATGACCGAATCGTTTTTCCGTGGGAAAAAGACGGATGGACCCACCTCTACGCAGTCCCCGTTACGGCTGAGACGCGCAATGCCAGGGCAGTTCTGCTTACTCCCGGCGCATTTGAAGTCGAGCATGTGTCGGCGAGTGCTGATGGAAAAGAGATCATCTACTCGTCAAATCAAGCCGACATAGATCGTAGATATATCTGGCGCGTCGCCACAGCAGGCGGAAAGCAAGCAACGGCTGTGACGGCTGCGATATTGGGTAACGGAATCGAGTGGTCGCCGGTTGCCACCAGCGATGGAAAAGCAATCGCTTTCTTTCACTCAGATGCGAGACGTCCCGGGCGGGCCGCGATCCAGGTAGGCTCGGAAAGCGTCCGCGACCTGGCCGCCGAAACTATACCCGCTGAGTTTCCCGAAAGCCTGCTCGTTGAACCACAACAAGTGATATTCAGCAGCGCTGATGGCCTGAAGATTCACGGGCAATTATTCCTGCCACCGAATCTGGACAAGACGAAACGTCATCCGGCGATTTTGTTTTTCCACGGCGGCTCGCGACGGCAAATGCTTTTGGGCTGGCACTACTTGTATTACTACCGCAATGCTTACGCCTTGAACCAATATCTGGCCAATCACGGTTACATCGTGCTCTCGGTAAATTATCGTAGTGGTATTGGCTACGGCATGGAGTTTCGTGAAGCGTTGAATTATGGCGCGACGGGCGGAAGTGAATTCAACGACGTGATGGGCGCCGGCATTTACATGCGCAACCGTCCCGACGTCGATCCGCAAAGAATCGGACTGTGGGGTGGGTCTTATGGCGGTTATCTGACAGCGATGGGACTTGCGCGCGCCTCGGATCTTTTCGCAGCCGGAGTGGATATGCACGGAGTCCATGACTGGAACATCGTCGTGCGCAATTTCGTGCCGACTTACGATCCGCAAGCCAAGCCTGAGGCTGCCAGACTGGCATTTGAATCGTCCCCGCTTTCGTCGATCAAGACGTGGCGCTCGCCAGTGCTGTTAATTCACGGAGACGACGATCGCAACGTGCCGTTTAGCGAAACAGTTCACCTGGTTGAGGCTTTGCGAAGTCAGGGAGTGGAGTTTGAGCAGCTAATCTTCCCGGATGAGATCCACGATTTTCTGACACACGAGGATTGGTTGCGAGCCTACCGGGTAAGCGCTGATTTCCTTGATCGGCACTTGAAGCAAAAACAGTGATCAGACTGTAAAGCTTCCATCCATGACGAAGCTGCATTCAGGCATTTTGGTAAAGATCAGCCTTGGACCAAAGAATCGTCTTGATTAAAGAATCTGAGAAACGCTCACGAATTAGTCTCGCTGTTTCACTTCTCCATTCATCGCTGCTACTGGAGAAAACAGGAAACTGTCGACATTTCGGCTAAGCCTGTTGAGCGCCAGTATCAATATGAAGTGGAGCTAGCCATAACTTCAGAGCATTCTGAAGAGTTTCACTCAGCACGAATTCAGATTCGTAGCTACCTTCTTCCGCGCCCTCGTATGTCCAGAGATAATCCGGGTCGTAGTCTAAGAGAAATGCGCCAAAAAGCTGGTGATATATTTTGACCGTCTGTGGGGATAATGATGAAGTCTCCACCACCCCATGTGCGCGAAAAGGCCTTTATGATATCTAGCGCGCTTTTTCGCCACTGCTGATCATTCGAATTGAGGAAGCAAGCAACTTTAGGAGGGCGAACCGAAAGGCGAAATGTTTTATAAGAATCGCTGATCACGAGTTCGATAATAACACGCGCCTGAGCTACCTTCTGATCTCAACCTCAACCGGCTTCGCGTCATGCGCCTCGTAACCTTCGGCCCACTTTTCACGCCGTAGAGATCTGTCGGGGATTCACACTAGGCAGGATCGTGAGGGATTGTCGTTCGTTTTTTCAGCCACTTCTTCAACGAATCTTGACTCTCGCCAGAAGGTTTGCCCAACAACAGATTCTCAACGCTAACGTCTTCATCGAGATCGGGCCAATGGATTCCTTCTCTGTTCCCAATCAGCCGCCAGTTGTGGCGCTCTGCACGCGTCCCATGCGAAAGCCGTGGATACCACGCGAGAGGCACTGAAATAGAACGGCCGTCACTCAAATCGACTATCAGGTTGTCGTCTGTGACTACAACTTTTCGGGCTCTTACCTCAGCGGCTAAAGTACTCATTCCAATTCCTCACCAGAGTTTCCTCGTTATCTTCCGCGAGATTCTGGATGCGCGTGATCTCGGTTCGACTAAAGCCGCGGCTCGTTTGCAATCTCACCGGATCGAGCCAAAACTTTGCCAAGTTAGCATCTCGCTCCACGTGAACGTGTCGTGGCTCATCTCGGTCACCGGCATAAAAGAAAAACCTATAAGGTCCAATTCGCAATACCGTAGGCATGTCGAACGATATTGCTATGCCGCAAGGATAGTCCAGACTCGACTCCTACGTCACTTTCTTGAGTCCATGCAAGAAATCTTGAGCCGAGGCTTTGGCTGCCTCTCCAGGTGTTTACCTTCTAAGCTCAACCTCAACCGGCTTCGCGTCATGCGATTCGTAACCCTCGGGCCAGTTGGAAATGTTCACGCCGTAGAGCCAGTCGGAGTCGGGCGCCACTGCGAAGCGAATCGTGAGCGGCAAACCGCGCATGGCGCGCAGCCGAACTCGGTAGCTCTGGACCAGCCACTCCTGGATAAGCGGTTGGCCAACGGGCTCGACAGGAATTAACCGCGAGCCACAGTCAATACCATTTACGAACAGCGTCACGCGCGTCTTAATGTTCTGCGGTTTCGCATCGATGGGCAAAACGGGCTGAATATGCGCGCGGACGATTATTTGTCCAACCCGCCGCCGATCGTCGCGGGCCGGAACCACGTATTCCAAATGCCCGACTCCGAATCCCCAGTTATACCCCGGGCCGCTGCCTAACTTTTCAAATCTTGCTGCTACAGCCATCTGCGGCTTGAAGCGATAGAGGATCGATTTGTCTTCGCGATAAATTATCTGTGGCTGGACCGCCGGATCATTCGCGGCACGCGTCCAGGCAAACTGACGCGGCACCAGGTGACGCCTTGCCGCAGTCAATTGTTCCGGAGGGTCGGCAGATTCGAGCGCCGCAAACATTCGCGAAGCGCGAGTGACTTCAGCCAGCACAGCCTGGTCGCGCGGCGTTGCGTAAGTCACACCATAACCGCGCGCCTCATCGGGCGTGAAAATCCAGAACATTGCCCCTGCCGTCCCCGCGCGAACACTGCTTTCAAAGAACGCGCGAAACCATTCCACCTGGGAGAAGCCATTGTAGCCCCCCACTCCCATTCCAAATTCTCCGAACACCAGTGGCTTCTTGATGGCAAGAGCCGCCGCTGCCCGGTTATCGATAAACTCGCGCAAGGCGGTGGGCGAGTCGACGAAGCTGTCAACGTCGGGCCGGGGATAGTTGTGGACGTCGCAGTAATCGATGTTTGGCAACTGGTGATCTGCCATCCACTCACGCCGCTCCGCCGCGGTGCGGTAACCCCAATCTCCCGGAGCGATGATGTGATTGGGATCGAGCGACCTCAGGTAAGTGCTCATCTCCGCAATCCACCCGCGGCGTTCCGTCCAGCGGCTGGTTACGGCTTGCGCTTCGTTCATCAGCTCCCAACCAAAAATGGTCGGGTCGTCGCGGTAAAGATTACCGGTGACGGTGTTGCGGCGCGTGGCCAACTTTTCTACGTGTTCACGATAAAGTCGACGCGTCTCTTCATTAGTGTAAAAGAGCATCGCGCGTTCAGGATTAACACCGAAAGGAAACTTATCGTCGGCGGCATCATTGATGCCGGCCCAGCGCAGATACTGTGTGACACCGCCGGTGTCGCGCCACCAGTTTGCCAGACACAATTGCACTCTAAGATTATTCCGCGCGGCCTCCGCGATGACCTTGTCCAAATGAACAAATGCTTCTTCGTTCCATTTGTCGGGGGCCCAGCGAAACGGATGATTGCGCGGCCAATCGGCGAAATCAGCCAGGGGTCCGACGTCGTTTGGCCCACCCTCGCCTGAGGCCCACACACGCACCACTCGAATCCCCGCCTGCGAAGCGCGGGCGAGCGTCTCCGGCATTCGCGCGCGATCGTCGTCGCGGTACATGACCGATATGTTGGCGCCCACAAAGCGAAATGGTCGCCCGCCAACCACAAAGCGGCTGCCGCGCGTGCGCACAAACGGGTCTGCACCCGCGCGTTGGTGCGACGCGGATTGCTCTTGAATCAACAAAAACGCCGCGCCCGCAGCAATTGCGAGCCCGGCTATTAGCAGAAATTTCTTTACCATCAAGAAAACTTTGACCCGCCTGTTACCCCGGAGGTACCTACAAACACTACCTTGGGCTCGTCAGTCTAATGAATCCGATGATCGCGCAAATAGCCGCAAGCAAAACAAACAAGTTGAAGAACGTCAGAATGGTAAAAACCAGATTGTTATCTTTCGTAAGCACTCCAAAGCCGACAGCCAGGAATTGCAGGTGAAACAGAAGCAGGCAGACGGACGCGAACGAAAACCACCTTACCGATGGACCAAACGCGCGTGCTCGCGCGAAGCCTAATACCGCAGCGATCAACCACGCTACGGCCCCGGCCAAAAACATGCCCGCAAAGACGGGTAGAAAGTAGCCGGGCTGGTGAAAACTAGTTTCGACCTGCAGCAGCACTAGGATCGACGCCATAAAATTTGCCTCTCTATGGAAATTTTGGTCTTTCTAACACACTAAGCGCCGTTTGCGCACTCCACAAGCCGCTATTTGTGCACAAACGGCGTCAATGATTCAATTTCAGATAAACCCAGCGGGGCACGCAATCAACGTTGCCGCCGACCAAACAGTTATGAAGTCGGCGAAAAATCAGGCGGGCTTCGCAGCTTACTGTGTGATGTGAATCTCCTCTTCCTGGTTGACGTGACCCAGGAAGTAGAGTAACCCACAGACAAAAGCAACTGCTGCGAGACCAAGTGAATAGTAGCCGTAACGGTGGCCTCCCGTGGCCTCCTCGAAGGTTACGAACTTATAGAAATAAAAGATCGCACCCGCAGCGGCAGCCAAACCAATAATCGCGGCCAGCACCTCTTTCATTTTCATGTTTACCTCCGGCCAATGAGTCGCTATGAAGGTTAAGGAAAAAGCTATTGCGATTTGTGGCTGCATGTTAACGCCAGGAATCGAGGAACGCAAGTGTTTCATACCGGCAAAACGACTCAATCACTGGCGGGCAGCTGGGAGGCCGGAATTGTGGCGGGTGACCACGCCAGCGTCCCGCAAAAGCGCTCAAAGAACGATGCGTTTGTCCCCGGCGCGGCGGGTAATACGCTCCCGGTCGAGATACTCCAACAAGGGAATCGCATACTTGCGGGAAACGCCCGCCAGGTCTTTGAACGCGGTAACGTCGATGAGCCGCTCGGGCTCATGTGCCGCCGCATACCCCCGCAGGAGGACTTGCAATTGATCCAGCGCCCCGCGGTCAAAAAACATGTCCCCTTGTACGCGCACCAGGTTTCCATTATCGATTAGTAGTTGCAGAATCTTTCGCGCATGCGTTCGCTGCGCCGCCGACACTCCCGCGTCCTGCAAGGCCTGGTCAAGCGAAGGTGCGGCGAGGCCTGCCTGCCGGTAAATCCCGCTGATCTTTTCGCGCAGTTGCGCATCGGCATCCGAAAGCTCAAGACTATGCTCGCGCGCGCGCACGAGATCTTTTTCAGTAACCAACGTGCCGTCTTTTTCGCATTGCGTGAGTACGGCCCGAAAGACCTCAGCGGCCGCATGGGCAAAGTGTCGCTCGCGCACGGTTTCGCGCGGCAAACCGCGAGATAGTGGTTGCCGCTGATGGTGAAGTTTCACTTCTTCGACCGTCGCCCGCGAAAGACCTGCGAAGGTTTCTTTCGCTAGGAACACGCCATCAGCCTCAATTATCGCCGCTTGCTGCTCCGCCTTGTGTGCGGCTTTCGCCAGCACCTCGTCCTTCCAGCCGGTCCTGGCTGCGATATCGTTGAGCCTCAATCCCTGCTCTCCGGAAGCTGCGACAAAAGTCGCGAGCTTTTCCGCTCTATCCGGGTTCATCAACGCGCGCAGACGTTCGTGAGTCCTGGCAAGTTCTTTCCCGCGATGTTTGGTTGCGAAGGGATCCAAAACCAGGCCACCGGCGATTGTTTCCGGCGGTGAATACGAACGCACGATAAAACGTTCATCGTGTAAAGCGATCACCGGAGTTTCGAGTCGTATCTGGGCAAAGTCAGTTTCACCCGGCGGAATCTCACCGCGAGTGTTGAGCACCCTGACGCGAGCGAGCACTTCGGCGGAACCAATATGAACGCGCACACGTGAACGCGTGCGAATAGCGCGAGCTGCACCAGGCAAGACTGAAAGTTCGACGTCGATAATCTGGGTGGGACGCAAACGGCCAGACTCGGCGAGCACCATGCCGCGTTGTAAATCGACAATATCTACTCCCGCCAGATTCACGGCGGTGCGCTGGCCAGACTGCGCACGCCGAACCGAGGCGCCGTGTACCTGGACACCGCGGGCGCGTACGCGAAGACCGGCGGGCAATAATTCGAGATCGTCGCCCTCGGAAATTTCACCTGAGACGAGAGTGCCTGTAACCACCGCGCCAAAACCTTTCATCGTGAACGAGCGATCGATTGGCAGTCGCGTCACCAGATCTAATGAACGCGGTGGTACGTCCAAGGCAATCTGACGAAGGACGGCGCGCAGTTCTTCCAGACCGGCGCCTGTTCGCGCGCTCACAAGCGCGGTGGCAGCGCCCTCGAGAAATGATCCGGCAACCAACTCTTCAGCTTCCCCACGCACGAGCGACAGCAACTCGTCTTCAACAAGATCGGTCTTGGTAATGACAATCAAACCCTGCCGTACGTTGAGCAAGCGGCAGATGTCGAAGTGTTCTCGTGTCTGAGGCATGACGCCTTCGTCAGCAGCGATTACCAGTGCGACGGCGTCAATTCCATGTACGCCGGCAAGCATGTTTTTTACAAACCGTTCGTGGCCGGGAACATCAACAAAGCCGACCCGCACGTCGCCAAGGTCGAGGTCCGCAAAACCAAGATCGATGGTAATGCCGCGGCGCTTCTCCTCCGGCAGGCGGTCTGGATCTTTTCCAGTTAAGGCCTGGACCAGCGAGCTTTTTCCGTGATCGATGTGGCCGGCTGTACCAACGATTATGGAATGCATTGGAAACGGAGGTCGTTTTGGGGGCGTTTGACTCAAGGTCTTAGGTCTTTGGGCTTTGGCCTTACTACATCTTCACCGCTCGGCTGGCTGGCTTGCTGAGACTTTGTTTTGTCAGGTTTGGGCTTCTGCCTCGCGTTGTCTTGTTTTGCAAAGCCCGGAAGTGCTATTTGCCAGACGAGCAGGAAAGCGAGCAGAGTCGTTTTCATTTTATTGCCCTCTTACTCCTGGCCAGAACGCGTTCGTAAAATTCGATGTACTGCGGAATAACAAGGTCAGTGCGATAGCGTGCTACGGCAGACTCGCGCGCCCGCCGGCCCATCTCGCTTCTCAGTGTCGCATCGCCCAACAACCGGGCCGCGTCTTCAGACATCTTTTCTATGTCACCCACTTCGCTTAGAAATCCTGTCTCGCCATCTGTTACCACTTCCGGAACGCCCCCGACCCGCGAAGCGATAACCGGCACCTCGCACGCCATGGCTTCCAGTGCGGCAAGACCGAAGGATTCCTGCTCCGACGGGAGAAGTAATACGTCCGCTGCGGAAAGATAATCAACAATGTTTGGTTGCTTGCCGACGAAAACACATTTGTCGTAAACGCCGAGACAGCGGGCCCGGTGCTCGACATTCGTCCGTTCGCTTCCATCGCCCACCATTACCAGCCGGGTGCTAATTCCCTTCTTTATGACGCGCGCCAATATCTCGACGCAATCCACGGGTCGTTTCACCGGACGGAAGTTGGAGACGTGGACCAGCAGTGGTTCACCTTCGGGCGCCAGCGCAGACCGCAGCTCCGCAACCGGATGCCGTGCGTAGTCCGTCTGACAAATGAAGTTGGGAATAACTGTGATGTCGTCAAACTGGAATATTTCTTTCGTTGCCTCTTTCAGGTAATGCGAAATGGCCGTGACGCCGTCTGATTGCACGATCCCGTAGCGAGTGATCGGCAAGTACGAACGGTCCGCTCCCACCAGTGTGATGTCGGTCCCGTGCAGCGTTGTAATTACCGGCAGATGTCGTTGTGGTTTGAGCGACTCTCGCGCCAGGATAGCGCTGATCGAATGCGGGATAGCGTAATGCACATGAAGCAGATCGAGATTCTCAGTCTCGGCAACTTTAGCCATCTTGGTTGCGAGCGCCAGCGTGTATGGCTGATGCTCAAACAACGGATACGACATCATTTCCACTTCGTGGAAGCGCACCCGCTCACTCAGCTTCGTAAGCCGGGTAGGCAAAGCGGAAGAAATGAAGTGGACCGTGTGACCGCGTTCGGCAAGTTCCTTGCCCAACTCCGAGCCAACGATGCCGCTGCCGCCGTAAGTGGGATAAACCGTAATGCCGATGTTCATAGGGGCTGTCAGTAGTCCGTGGTCAGTTGTCCGTAGTTAGTATTTTATCGCGAGGTCCAAAGGTAGCAAGCGGGAAGGAGCCAATACAACTGACTACGGACAACTGACCACGGACCAATTACCAAAAAAGCAGAGGCAAGCGACCCTCGCAATCGCCTGCCTCTATCTCAACTTGGCTCACCTTAAATGTAAGGGGGGGCAAGTGAGGGGCGGAGTATATGCCTGCCGCTGCTCTTTGGCAATAGTTCTTTGTCGAGCATGGACCACCTGTTTTT